>CAMVTS010000074.1 GCA_947170465.1 uncultured Clostridia bacterium | reverse complement strand
CGGCTTACGCGATTTACACCTCCGGCACCACCGGCAACCCCAAGGGCGTGCTGCACGAGTACGGCAACCTCCAGAGAGCCATTGACTCTATCCGCATCAACGGCGAGGTTCCCTTCACCGAAAAGGACAGACTCGCCCTGCTGGCGCCGCTGAACTTTGTCGCTTCTGTCATCGTTATCCTCAAGGCGCTGAGTATTCGCGGCGGCAAAATGTTCATCGTCGGCTACGCCACCATCAAAAATCCGATGGCGCTCAAGGGCTTCTTCTTTGAAAAGCGCATTTCCGTCACCTTCCTCACGCCCTCCTATGTGCGCATGCTCGGCAACACCACCGGTCCCTTCCTGCGCATGCTCTTTGTGGGCAGTGAGCCGGCAAACAACGTCTACAACAAGAACGTCGATTTAATCAACATCTATGCCGCCTCCGAGAGCGGCTTCGCGGTCGGCGTTTTTCGGATTGACCAGGCGTATGACACCTGTCCGATCGGCAAGCCCGAAATCGAAACTAAAATCACCCTCGTTACCGAGGACGGCAGCACTGCCGAGGACGGCGAAATCGGTGAGCTTTGCTTTGAAAATCCCTTTGTGCGCGGCTATATCAACCTGCCGGAGGAAACCGTAAAGGCGTTCCAGAACGGCATTTATCACACCGGCGACCTCGCGCGTCTGGACGCGAACGGCAACTACGTCCTGCTCGGCCGCTCCGGCGATATGATTAAAATCAACGGCAACCGTATTGAGCCCGCCGAGATTGAAGCGTCCGTCAAAGCGGTTCTCGGCATTGACTGGGCGGCGGCACGCGGCTTTGAGGAGAACGGCAAGAGCTTCCTCTGCGCCTACTACACTGCCGACGTGGAGGTTGACTCCGACAAGATGCGCGAGGAGCTTTCCAAGCGCCTTCCCTACTACATGATTCCGGCATACTACGTCAAGATTGACAAGGTACCGCTCAAGCCCAACGGCAAAATGGACAGAAAAGCCCTGCCCAAGCCCGACACCTCTGACTTCAAGACCGACTACGTAGCGCCTGAAAACGAAACACAGGAAAAGCTCTGCAACGCGATGGCGGCGGTGCTCAAGCTTGAGCAGGTCGGTATTCACGACGACTTCTACGAGCTGGGCGGCGATTCTCTGGGATCCATCAAGGTCATCACCGAGAGCGGTCTGCCCGGCCTGAACGCCAGCGAAATCTTCCGCGGCAGAACGCCGGAGAAAATCGCGGCGCTCTATGAAGAAATTCACGCCAACGACGATGGCGAAGCACCCGAAATCAAGAACGCGCGCGCCATGAAGGTTGACCATCCGCTGACTGTTGAGCAGCTCTACATGGTGGACTACCAGCTCTATACGCCCAAGTCAACGATGTACAACCTCTACACCATGATGCGCATGGACAAGGACATGTTCGACATGGAAAAGATGGCGGAAGCCATGCACACCGCTATCCGCAACCACTCCGCGCTGCTGACCACCTTCCACTTCAACGAGGACGGCGACATTATCCAGCGCTACACCCCCGAGGTACTGCACGACTTCCATGTGGAAAAGCTCAACGAGTTTGAATTCGCCACCCTCAAGGATAACCTGGTGCAGCCGTTCAAGATTATCGGCGGCTGTTTGCACCGCTGCCGCGTCTTTGAGACCGAAAAGTACGGCTATGTGTTCTTTGACGTGCACCACACCCTCTTTGACGGCACCTCCCTGAAGCTGTTCATGCAGAACGTTGGCAAGGCATACATGGGCATGCTGCCGGATCCGGATTTATATTACCTGATTCTGCAGAACCGCGAGGACGAGTCCAAAACCGACTTCTATGAGGAAAGCCGCAAATACTTTGAAGAAAAATACGACGGCGTTGAGTGGTCGAGCTATCCCGAAACCGACCACGAATCCCGCGAAAACGAAATGGGCGAGCTCTTTGCGCCTCTGGGCATTGAGCAGCCGCAGATGAAGGCGATGGAGCGCCAGTATAAAATCAGCCGCAACGAGTTCTTCATCACCGTTGCCGCGCTGGCGATTGCCGCCTACAACGACACCAGCGACATTAAGCTCTCCTGGATTTACAACGGTCGTGAGGATGTAAACGCCATGAATTCCGTCGGTCTGCTGTTCCGTGAGCTGCCGATTGGCGTCCGTCTGACCAAGGACATGACCCTGCGCGAGCTGTTCGCCGACGTTCACGACCAGGTACAGAAGGGCATCGAGCACGCCTGCTATCCCTACGTTGACATCACCGCGCAGGCAGGCGGCGGTGAAACCGCTTATCTGCTCTATCAGCAGGATATCCGCGATATGGGCGGTCTTGACGGCATGGATGTCGAAACCATCGACATCCGTCAGAACCAGGCGGCTTCACAGACGATTCTCGACATGGAAATCCTCGACGGCGCAGACGGTCTGCAGCTGATGATTGACTACACCGCCAGCCTCTATGACGACGAGAGCATGGACAAATTCAAGGATATTTTTGTCAGAATCGCCCAGGGTCTTGTCACGCACAATCCCAGCACCGACCTCACCATGAACGAACTGCGCAATAAGTATGCCAACAAGAAAGGCTTCTTTGAAACCGTTATCGGTATTTTCAGGAGAAAGAAATAATGAACGAAATCAAAACGCTGCTGCAATCCCGTTATGGCGTGAATCAGCAGATTACCGGCGAATACGACGAAACGCTCGCTGCCAAATGCCGCAACGGAACCTTCGTGGGCGCAAGACTGGGCGATTTGACCGCGTATCACGGTATTCCTTTTGCCAAGCCGCCAACCGGCTCTCTGCGCTGGAAGGCGCCGCAGCCGCCTGAGGACAGCGACGACGTTTTTGAAGCGTATTACAACGGAAAAACCGCCATTCAGACCGAATGGCCGACCGAACAGGCAAGCTATTATCCACAGGGCGAGGACTGCCTGTACCTCAATCTCTGGCTCAACCGCACTGACGACAGCCGCAGCAAGCCCGTCATGGTATTTTTCCATGGCGGCTCCTACGGCTGGGGCGGCACCGCCGACCCGATGTATGACGGCGCAAGACTCGTCGGCAAGCACGCGGATATTATCCTCGTCACGGTCGCCTATCGCATCGGTCTGACCGGCTTTGTGGATTTCTCGTCCGTCAAGGGCGGCGAGGACTATCCTGACGCGCCGAATCTCGGCTTGCTCGACCAGATACAGGCGCTTCGCTGGGTAAAGGAGAATATCGCCGCGTTCGGCGGCAATCCCGACAATGTGACCATTTTCGGTGAATCGGCAGGCGGCGGCAGCGCGTCGCTGCTGCCAATCATTCCACAGGCGAAGGGACTCTTCCGGCGCGCGATTGCCGAAAGCGGCTCCGTGGCGCTGACCTTCTCCAAACACGAGTGCCAATCCTACACGGAAAAGCTCCTGAAGGAGACAAAGGCGGCCTGCATGGACGACCTGCTCCGGCTCAGCGAGGATGACCTGAAAAGGCTCAACGAAGAACTCAATGACTACAACAACTTTCCGCAGCGTGACGGAAATCTGGTTCCTCTCAACCCCTATCTCGCCTACGAACAAGGCAAATCGGCAGATGTTGATTTGATGATTGGCACTAATTCCGACGAGATGAATTACTGGATTGGCGAAATCGGCGGCATTGTCCCCTATCGCGTCAGCATGACGGTCAAGTTTGAAAACGACCTCAAAAAGCTCGCCAACGACGACAGAAAGCGCGTCCGCGATTTTATCAAGTCGCTCAACGGACACAGCCTCTGGCGCATGACCGAGTTTTACAATGAAACCATGTTCCGTCTGCCTGCCGTTCGTCAGGCACAGGCGCATGCCGCGAACGGCGGCAAGGCGTATATGTACTACTGGACGACGCACTCGGCGATTCCCATGAGAAGGGCTTGTCACGCCGTTGAGCTCGCCTATGTGTTCGGCAATCTGGAGGAAACCATCTACACCGGTCAGCGCGTTGATGAAACGCAGTCCGACCGCGTGATGCAGATGTGGACGAATTTCGCGAGAACCGGCAGCCCCTCCATTGAGGGACTGAACTGGGAAGCGTACAACGCCGGTTCCAGAAGCACCATGATTCTCGCTGAAAACCCGCGTATTGTGCAGGATCCGCTCAAAAATCAGCGTGAACTCCTGTCTCCGCTGCTGGATTATATGATTAATCCCTCCTATGCCGATTTGGACTACAACGTGCCCTATATGCGCAAGCTGATAGTCGGCGGCGTTGCCGCAGTGACTGCCATTACAGCCTCGGTTATCTTAATCAAAAAGCTCCTGGAGCGATAAGGAGGATTTATGAGTCAATTTAACAACACGCAGGAAAGACCAAAGAGGAGTTTTTTCCGCTCGAATCCGGTCATGAACCGGCTCAACAAGGTTGATGATTACGCCACTGACGGCAAGGCTGCCGGCTATGGCAGAATCACGGCGAAAACCGCGTATTTCCTGCTCGTCACCATCGTCGGTATTTTCATTTATCTGGCGCTGAACAATTTCCTGTTCGTCAACCAGCCGCAGACGCTGAATCTCAATTACAAGGGTTTTCAGGTTTCGACCTCTACGCTCGCCATCATTTTCGTCGGCGGCGCCGCTATTATCGCGATTGTTACCCAGATTATCGCCGCGTTTGCCCGCGCTACCGTTCCGGTCACCGGCACAATTTACTGCGTCGCACAGGGATTTCTGGTCTCCTACACCGTCTTTACGGTACTCAAGGGCTATGAGTATCTCGGTCTGCTGGCGCTCGGCATTACCATTGTCGTCGTGTTCAGCATGGCGATGCTCTACACCACCGGCGTTATCAAGGTCACAAAGAAATTCCGGCTCGTTGTCGGTACGCTCTTTGCCGCGATGGTGGGCATTTCGATTTTCACCTTTATCGGCTACCTCATTCCGCTCACGAGACCGTTTGTCTCCCTGATTATGGGCAATTTCTGGGTGTCGCTCGGTATGACGATTGTCTCTATTATTATCGCTTCGCTGTTCCTGATTTCGGACTTTGCGACGATTGACCATGTGGTCGAGAATCGCATGCCGGCAAAATATGAGTGGATGGCTGCCTTCGGTCTGGCGTTCACCGTGCTCTGGATTTACGTCAAAATCCTTGATTTGCTGATTCAAATTCTCGGCAACAGCAAGAGAAGCTCGTAAAATACAGCATTAACAAAAAGGGTTCCTCACGGAACCCTTTGTTCGTTTATGGAATATTTATACTAATACCTAATAAAAAGTAGCCAATCTTTGCGGTCTATTTTCCGCAATACTGCGTTGTCGTCCTTGCAAGGCGCCAGCCTTGCCGCGTCCTTCGCCTTGTCTTGCGAAAAATATCCTCGCAAAATATAAGTCTACTTTCTATCAGGAATTAGTATTATTTGCCGGCGGCGTACATCTGAATGAGGGTGGCGTCGGTGACGTCAATCACGCCGTTGCCGTCGTAGTCGGCATTTTTGGCTGCCTGACCGGTCAGTGTACGCAGCTGTGCCGCCGCCATCTGAACCAGCGTCGCATCGGTGACGTCAACCACGCCGTTAAGATCGACATCGCCGCGCAGTCCGGCGCTCTGTGAAGCCACGCCCGGGCAGCGGACGAACAGGGTGCCGTCGCTCCGGAGCACGCCGTCTCTCGTTTCACCGCCGTCAAAGATGACGGTCACGCCGTTTTCGGAGAACTGATAGTTGGCGTCCGGCTTGAGCGTAAGCGTCGGATAGTAGACGGACTCCTCCATGAAGCTTCCCGTGAAGTCGGAATAGTGAAACTTGAGCGGCTTGACGGAGGTGATGATGAGCCTTGACCAGCCGGCAGAGGCGATCGTATAATGCGGCGAGTTGATCGGCTGATACACCGGCGGATTACTGCTCGCACTAGTGCCGGCGACCGCCTGCGGCGTGCCGCTGAGACGGACGGAGCTGATCGGCGATATGGCGGTGTAGATCACCTCGTAGGTATTGCCGCCGACCGAGGTCGCCGCCTTGCCGCCGATATAGAACTTGGTGCTGCTGTCAAAGGTACAGCCGTCCTTGGGCGTGTATCTCACGCGGACGCGGTAGGAATTCTGTCCGGAGAAAACATCCTTGTCGGTGAGGCGGGTGTAATCGGGCTTCTGATTGACGTACCAGTAGGAAACGTCCGCAGTATAGCCGGCGAACTTGGGGATCGCGGTGGTGTCCGGCGTCTTGCCGCCGACAGGCGCGTCCAGATAGCAGTCCACCGTTCTGACAGTCGGATCCTCGGCGGTGTAGACCGCGATCACGGTGTTGCCGCTGACCGCCGCCGGCTTTGCGCCGTTGATGGTGAAATTGGTGCTGCTGTCGAAGGTATAGCCGGGCTTGGGCGTAAAGGTGACGCTCACGCTGTACTGCTTGCCGTAGGAAAAGGTATTATTGCCGGTGAGCTGCGTATAGGGCGCCTCGTTGAGCGACCAGGACGACAGCTTGACGGAATAGCGCGAGAAGTCGCCCGAAACCGGCCGTCTGTCCGGCTGCTGACCGTCAACAGGACGGCTGATGGTGCAGCTCGCGTCGGAAATGACCGTGTTGGTCTTGTACCGGCAGCAGGCGTAGATATCCATGCGCAGCGTATCGACGTCGAGCTTAGCGCCGGGCTGGTACATCCGGCCGTTATAGAACCAGCCGGAAAATTCCTGGTTTTCAGGCAGCGTCCGGTTATAATCGGGCAGCGTATAGGTGTTGCCGCAGCTCTCTGTGCCGGAGCCGTACCGGGTGCCGTAAACATCGTAGCGGTTGATCGTGGCATCAACGTACTTCGGCTCCTTGACGACGACAGTCAGGTTCAGGGTGTAGTACCGGGCGTCCCTGGTGAGCCGCACAGTGGCGTTATACGTGCCGGAGGCCGTCGGGGTGCCGATGATGTTGAAGTTTTTGCTGTTGCGGCTGACCAGCATCGTGCCGTCCGGAATGGCGCCATTGGTGATCTCGACGTTATAAAAGGCATGGTTTGTTTCTATGATGGGAACAACGCCCTTGCAGCCTCTCGCCATCGTCACCTTTCTGTCGGAATAGGCCGCGGAGGACTGGGGATTGATCTTGACATTGACGGTTTGGCGGTAGCGGTTGGCGGACGAATCGACGACATCGTAGACCACCTTGTATTCGCCGGGAGGCGCTTCCGTCTTGGCGCTGAACCGGAGATTGCCGCCGGTCAGCTCTATCGTTGTCCTTCTCGGCAGGTAGCCGCTCACCAGACGGGCATAATAAACGCCGGAGCGGATCGTCTTGTCGTAGGTTTTGCTCGCGTTGAAGGTGATATCAGTGGTCGCCTCCTTGGAGGGGTCGGTGACGTAGAGGGTAACGCGGTAGGTCATCGTGCCGTATACCTTGTCGGTGACCTTGAAGAAGGCGTTGTAGGTGCCCTTGCTTGACGGCGTGCCGCGCACATACATCTCCCTGGGCGTCCAGTAAAGGATCATGCCGGGAGGAAGCGAGCCGGAGTCGAGCGTGACGCCGGTCAGATCGGGATTGAAGCGGAAGCGGCAGTCTACACGCTGCAGCTGTCCGTTCAGCAAGGCTTCATCGGTGCCGTAGTCGCTCTCATCCTTGAAGGGCAGCCGCCACTGCGAAAAGACCGGCTGCACCGCGTCGACCTTGTTCTGTCCGGGATAAGGATCCTGCTCTGTGACAAAGATTGGGAACGCGATGCCGGCGGCGACAGCGGCTGACTCGCTGACCTTGTAGAAGGGATCCCACGAGGAGCCAGCCATCTGCTTCATATAGCTTGCCGAGGCGGCAACGGTCTCGCCGCTGATCAGGGAATCAAAGAACAGCTTCTTGTACATATCTCCGCCGGCACAGCACACCGGCTTGGAATAGCCGAGCAAGACGCCGACGCCTTTTTCGTACAGCGGCGCCGCGAGTCCGTCGGTCGACATCGTGAAACAGGAATCCATCCAGAACAGGTTGTTGGGCGCGTAGCGATCCATGTGGTTCGCGATAGCGGTTCCGTCAACAAAGTAAACATGATTGCCGTTGGCGTCATCATCCGCGCCGCTGTCAAAGGCGTGGTGGTATCTGCCGCAGCTGCCGGTCAGCCACTCGCAGTCGGCGGCGGTGATGCCGGAGCCGGTCGTCAGCGTCAGATAAGAGGTGTTCGACATGGAGGTGTCGTACATGCTGCCGCTCTTGTCCACAGCGCCGTGGGTGTCCATGATGACGACAGCGCAGGTTTCCAGCGCGTCGGCGAGCTTGTCGATGGTCGCGCTGCCGTTGAGGTAGACGTTGTAGCTGCCGCCGGTCTTTTTTGCAATCGCCGAAGCTAACGGCTCGTCGTCTCCCCAGTTGTCTCCCTCATAGCCGTAATACGGCGAGAATACCGCGACGCTCTTGGCGGTGGTGCTGCCGAAGCCGGTCAGCTCGTCCGTCGCCGCGCCGAGGAGCTCCGGCTCCTCCTTCAAGACGTTATGCAGCGGCGTCTGGGCTGACGAGAGTTCGGCCGGCTCGCGGTTGCGGATCTGCTCGCGCAGCACCGGAGAATAGACATGCGCCATGCCGTCGAGGGTGCTCCAGTGCAGGGCGTCGCCGGTGTTCTCGACGGAACCGGGCTTGACCTCGTCCGACGAACGGACGATTTCTTCCACCTGAACGACCAGGGGAATATAATCCCCGGCGGCAGCGTTCTCCGGAAGCGCTTTTTCCAGCTCGCTGACCGCTGTCCAGATCGCTTCGCCGTGCGGCTTGTCGCTCTCCAGACAGGAGGCGGGTGAATCCGGGCTGTCCGCGGCGGCGTTTGCCGTCAGCGGAACCAGCGTGAATAGTATCATGACGGATAACAACAGGGATATAGCTTTTTTCACAGGTTATTCCTCCCTTTCTTGATGTATGTACATTATAACATGTTTCAGGTGTATTTATAGTGACAATACGGAAATCTCTTTATTTTTTGCACAAAAGGTGTTTAAGATAACTGCTTTTTTGATAAAAAATCACTGTCCCGTTTATCGCCCTGTGATTCGTTGCAAAAGTTTGCCGTTTGTGGTATGATGATGCAAAAGGAGTGATGATTGTGGAAGTTTTACTTTTTGTTGTGCTCGTTGTCGGCATTATCTCGATGGCGCTGCTCTGTATCATGATGGTGATAATTCTAAAAAGGAATCAAAACAGCCGTTATGAACTGTCCAGAGAGCTGGCGCGTCAGCAGCGTGACCTTCGTGAGGAAATCGGCGCGCAGACGCAATCTTCTGTCAGCGCGATGGGCGGCATGCTGGAGCACCGGCTGCAGGGTTTTTCCGCGTCGAACGAGCGCCAGCTGGAAGCTATCCGAGAGGCGGTAGAAAAGCGGCTTGAATACTTGCAGGCGGACAACACCAGACAGCTTGCCGAAATGCGCCATACCGTTGATGAGCGCCTGAACAAGACTTTGGAAGAAAAGATGAACCGCAGCTTTTCGCTCGTCAGCGAACGCTTGGAACAGGTCTATAAGGGCTTAGGTGAGATGCAGAACCTTGCCGTCGGCGTCGGCGACCTCAAAAAGGTGCTCTCCAACGTCAAGACGCGCGGTATGCTCGGTGAAATTCAGCTGGGCAGTATCCTCTCGGAGATTCTCTCCCCTTCTCAATACGAAGAAAACGCCGCCACCAAACGCAATTCGCGCAACCGCGTGGAATTTGCCGTCAAGCTGCCGGCGGAGGACGACGGGTATATCTATCTGCCTATTGACGCGAAGTTTCCCGGCGACTCCTACCTTGCCCTGCGTGAAGCGGTTGACAACGGCGACAAGGAACGCGCCGCCGAATGTGAAAGAATCCTGTTACAGACTATCCGCAGTGAAGCGCGTGATATTCACGACAAGTACCTCGACCCGCCGTACACGACCGATTTCGCCATCATGTTCCTGCCCTTTGAGGGCTTGTACAGCGAGGTCGTCAGCCGCGGTATGGTGGAGGAATTGCAGCGCAAATACAAGGTCAATATCGCCGGTCCGAGTACCATGGCGGCGCTGCTCAATTCCTTACAGATGGGATTCCGCACGCTGGCGGTACAGCAGCGCAGCGCTGAGGTCTGGGAGGTGCTCAGCAGCGTGAGAAAGGAATTTGACAACTTCGCCGAAACCCTGGAACGCACCCAAAACCGCCTTGACCAGGCTAACCGCGAGCTTGACTCCCTTGTCGGCGTGAGAACCAGACAGCTGCAAAAACAACTGTCCAGAATTGATAATTGATTTCTCTCTCCTCCCGTCAATCCGTCCTGCGGATTGGCGGGAGAGTTTTCTTTTTCTTTTTCTTTTTCTTTTTCTTCTTCTTTTTGTCTACGAACGCCTACGGTCGTAGAATAGATTAAA
>CAMVTS010000073.1 GCA_947170465.1 uncultured Clostridia bacterium | reverse complement strand
TAACGACATAATTGGAGGTAAATACAATGGCATCCGAGAAAATCACTGCTATTATCGAAGAATTAAAGGGCCTCACCGTTCTCGAGCTTTCCGAGCTCGTTCACGCTGTAGAGGATGAATTTGGCGTAAGCGCTGCTGCTGCTGTTGCAGTTGCCGGTCCTGCTGACGCAGGTGCTGCCGCTGCTGCTGAGCAGACTGAGTTCGACGTAATCCTGAAGAGCGCCGGCGGCAACAAGATTGCTGTCATCAAGGCTGTTCGTGAGATTACCGGTCTCGGCCTGAAGGAAGCTAAGGCGCTCGTTGACGGCGCTCCCAAGGCTGTTAAGGAGCAGGCTTCCAAGGAAGACGCAGACGCTATGAAGGAGAAGCTCGAGGCTGCAGGCGCAGAGGTAGAGCTGAAGTAATTTCACTTCACACTTTCTTTGACAAGCAACAAGGACAGGAGCACGCTCCTGTCCTTTCAGTTTGTCAGAAAACTACCGTTTGTCTTTTGATAATGGAATAATTTCATACCGTTTTGAAGCCTTCCCCCGAGGGGAAGGTGTCGCGGCACCAAAACAAGCGTTGATTTTATTGCTATTGATGAGGTGCCGTGACGGATGAGGGCAAGCGAACCTGTCCTGCCGCAGATTGTCAGATAATAAGTGCGTGTGTTCCGTTTCATCTTGTCATACTGCGTGTTCCTATTAGTATCAATCGTGATATAGAGGAAAAGTTCGCTTGCCCTCATCCGTCACAATGCCAATCTGCTTTGCTGTTTACCGACTTTCATCGGTTCCATACCATCTTATTTTGGAAAACCTGATAAAAGGCATTGTGCCACCTTCCCCTCGGGGGAAGGCTTTCTCTTTGTCAAACGTTGTCCTGAACAAATCACATTTGGACTTTTTCTACAGTCTGAGGACAGGAGCACGCTCCTGTCCTTTCAGTTTGTCGGAAAACTACCGTTTGTCTTTTGATGATGGAAAAATTTACGCTGAACTGTAGGGGTAATAACCCCGAGGTAGAATATGATACGAAATTTGATTCACGACCCTATGCTGTTGGCGATACCGTCCCAGTCGGCGACCAAGACTGACGCGGCTGACGCGCGGAATTTGCTTGACACGCTGAACGCCCACCGCGAAACCTGCGTCGGCATGGCGGCGAATATGATAGGCGTGCGCAAGCGGATAATCGCCTTTTTTGACGGCGGCAGGGCAGTCCTGATGTACAACCCCGAAATCACCGCCAAGTCGGTTCCGTATGAGACGGAGGAGGGCTGTCTGTCGCTCCTCGGTGAACCGCGCAAAACAACGCGCTGGCAGCAAATCACCGTCCGCTATCATGACAGCCGCTTTCAGCAGAAAACCGCGCGCTTTCAGGGCTTCACCGCCCAGATTATCCAGCACGAAATCGACCACTGCAACGGCGTGCTGATATGATTACCCCTTAACGGTTTTGCGCCTGAGCGCGGTGGAAAGCCGTTCAACAGGCTTGCTCAGCGCGAAGAGCACGAGGATTTCCGGCGCGCACTTGACCGCCTGACTAATCAGCCGCGCGGTGAGGTAGAAGCCGTAGTCCGGCTGCTGCGCGTAGAGAATCCACAGCCACAGGGCGGCGAGGAAGGTCTCGGTTACCAGCGTATTGACAGCCCACGCGATGGCGATACGCGGCAGCTTCAGCGTCTCATGGTAGAGCGCAAAGCCGTAGACCAGACCGGTGAGCAGCCCGCTGATGGTGAAGCCCGGAAAGTAACCGCCGCCGGTCGGCGCAATCACAAAGGAAATCACGTCGCCGAGCGCGCCGATGAGCGCCGCCGGAACGGGTCCGAACATGGCGCCGCCGACCGCAATCGGAATAAACGCGGCGCTCAGCTTGACGGTGTTGCCGAACATCGGCAGCGTCGCGTTGGCGAACATGCCGAGCACGACTCTCAGCGCCAACAGCATGGCGATTGCCGCGAGTGAGCGGACGTTTTTCAGTTCCCGGAGCGACTCCGGCAGTTTTTTCAGATAAGCACCCATCATAATTCCCCCAATTAAAAAAGCGGACAGTACAGCACTGCCCGCTTTCTTTGCGCAAAATATCCATTCAGCGGGATGCGAGAACGATACCGCAGGTTTCCCTTTCGTTTCCGCGACAACTCCCCGTTCGCGAAACACTTGACGCATCGGTCTCTACTCTGTTTTCGATATTATTATAGCACGATTTGCTTCATTGTCAAGCCTTGTCTTTTTTCTTGGAGAACGACGCGTCCATTCGGGTGACCAGTCTGGACAGCGGCTTGTAGATGAGCATGGTGATAACGGAAACGATAACTGCCTTGACGAGGGTGAACGGCACGTTGAAAATCACCAGACATTTTTCGAGGCTGTCGGAAAACGGCAGAATCAGCTTGTACATATCGACAATCAGCCCCATGTTGCCGCCGAACCAGAGGTTGGAATAGACCGGATAGACGATGAAATAGTTAATCGGAAAGCTGAACGCCGCCATCGCCAGCGAGCCGAGCACACAGGCAAGCAAGGCGGTTTTTTTGGTTTTGTTTCGCTGATAAATCAGTCCGGCTGTCAGGGCGAAAACCGCGCCGAGCAGGAAATTGGACAGCTCGCCGACGCCGCCGGTGGAGCCGAAGGGCACGTGAATCAGGTTTTTGAGGAAGCACACCGCCACGCCCCAGACAGGACCGATGACGAAAGCGGCAATCAGCTCCGGCAAATCGGAAAAGTCCATTTTGAGGAAGGGCGGCACCAGCACGGGCACCGGAAATTCAATGTACTGCAGCACAATGGCAAGCGCCGTCAGCATGCCCGTCACGGCGAGCTTGGTGGTGAGCTTTTTTTGTTTTGCGGCTGTTGTTGTCATAAGACCACTCCTAAATTTTTTATTAGGTCGTCTTAGCAAAAAAAGAAATCCCGGCGCGTCTGCGTCGGGAACACATGCAAAAACTGCCGAAAATCTCAGCATTTATCGCATCTTCTCACATCCGGACTATAACCGTCGGTGCCTGAATTTCACAGGCTCGGCAAGCTGGCGCTTGTTCGTGGACTATCACCACCGGTGGAGAATTTCACTCCGCCCCGAAGACAACCTTTATTATTATTATATGCCGCTTTTCGCGTTTGTCAAGAGCGTTTGAGCGTCCGGAGAAAATTTTTCGTTTTGTCATCAATCCGGCGGCTCTCTATCGCCTTCTGAACCGCCCGGTTGTGCGTTTCGTCCGGCAGGGAATTGTGCCGGTAAAAGCGGAGCGCCGGCTCCGGACATTTTGCCAGCGCCGTCGCGACCAGCCACGCCTGCGCCATGCTGACGTAGTATGCCGTGGATTGAACCGCGTCCACCCGTTCGAGCACGCGGTCGATATAGGCGCTGTCGAGATAATAGTCGAGCATGAGCACCAGCGCCACGCGCTTTTGCCAGTCGTCACCGGCGAGATAGCCGTCCAAATGCTCAAAAAACGGCTCGCGGTACTGTTTCACGTATTTCAATCCGGCGCAAAAGCAGTCGCAGAGCGCCCAGTTGGTGACATAGGGCAGAAAGCCGTCGGCTAACGAGAGAAATTCCGCATAGCTCTCCGGCTTCACCAGACCGGTCACAATGCCGCGGAGCATGGTTTCCTCATAGAAATCACTGCCGCAGACCGCGAGAAAGCCGCGCGGATTGCCCTTGGCTATCTCCTTGCCGAGACTGCGCAGGGCAGGCATGCGCACGCCGAGCATGTGCCCTTTGTCCACACCGGGCGTGAGCTTGATTTGAAAATCGCGGTAGCCGCTGTCGGCATGAGCGCGCAGCCCGTCCAGAAACGCCGCGTAGTCCTCAGTGCTCCAGCCGGTGCGCATGGTCGTATACCTCACAGGGCGTGTTCAAATCCAGATAGGCGATGTCGTGATGGGGCTTCTGCTTGTCCTTGGGCGGTCGCTGCATGTAGTCGCCGAACACGCGCGTCAGGTACTCGTCGTAGCCCGACATGCAGGGCAGCTCGATTCCCTCAAAGGTCACGTGCGCCACACCCTCGTAGATGTGCTTGGGGTACTCAAACCGCATCCAGTAGGGTCCCGAGCACAGCTCGGTCACGCATTGGTTCTCGCTGAGCTTGTATTTCGTCATTTTGCGCTCGCAGAAGCGCCAGATTTTATTGCGGAGCTTTTTGCCGCGGAAGATTCCCAGCAGCACCTTGCTGCCAAGGCTGAGAATCCCGCCGTGATTTTCCGGCACCATCTGCGCCAGAAAGAGCGAATACAGCATTGTCCACACCAGCTGCATTTTTCGGGCAAAGCGTCCGTCGGGCGCGACGTCCAGCGGAAACACGTCGAGCACCAGTCCGTGCGGAATGTCAACGTCCACCTGGTTCGTCTTGACCATGGTGTAGTTGGTGTCGGTGATGGTGATGAAAATATTGCCGGTGAACACCTCGTCGTCGGTTTTGAGCAGGCGGAACCTGCCGTCGGCGTGCTGTTCCTTCCAGAGCCTCGGGAGCTTTTCGTAGTCCTCACGAGGCAGCATGACGTCCACGTCGTCGTCCCACGGCACAAAGCCGCCTTCTCTGAGAGCGCCGATTAAGCCGCCGCCAATCAGGTAGAAGGTGAGGTTGTTTTTCTCGCAGAACGCCTTGAAATACACCAGCATATCCAGTTGTTTCAGCTGCAATTCACGCAGCAGCTCCGGGGTAAGGGTTACTTTTTCCATCATTATAAGCTCGATTTATTTCTTGTGTTTTCAATCACCTTGCGGCGAACCTCCTCGATATGCTCGGCGGCGTGGCTGTCGCGGATTTTGCGCTTCCAGAAGGGAATCTGAATCAGCCCGACCAGTGTGCCGATACCGTAGGCGACGTGCAGCAGCGGAAAAATCAGCGGCAGCAAAAAGAACTGCGGCTGGACGTTTTTCAGCGTAAAGCAGCCGACGGTATTCACCGCGTCGAACATGCCGTACACCAGCAGGAGGATATAGAGCAGCAGCGGATAGCCCAGTGCCGCGACAATGCTGAGCGCGAGCACCATCATCACAAAGAGGAAGGGCGCAAAGTGGAAGTAGGAGAGACATCCCTTGCAAACGGAAACCGTCAGCCCGATCCATTTGCCGTTGGCGTATTTCTGCCGGATCATGTGGGTAAGGGTGTTGCGCGAATGTTGGTAGGAGATGATATCCGGACAGCAGCACATCTTGAAGCCGGCCATGCGGATACGGTAGTGGAACTCGTTGTCCTCGGTTCTGCCCAAATCCTCGTTGAAGCCGCCGACGGCGGCAATCACCTTGCGGCGGTAGGCAGCGTGAAACAGGCTGTCCATGTACTCCTTCCGGGTCGCCGGACGGCGGTACGCCGCCACGGAGCTGCCGAACAGCGAATCCTCCGCCGCGAGCAGCGTGAGCTTCCAGGAGCTGACGTCGGAGCTGATATTCGGCCTGCCGCCGCCGACAACATTCTCGCCCTGCTTGAGGTTATAGACGTTGCGCGACACAAAATTGCGCGGAATACGGGCGTGCGCGTCCACGCGGATAATCACGTCGCCCGTCGCGGTGCTCAGGGCGGCGTTCCAGGAGGACGCCTGGTTTTTCTTGGGACACTGGACGATTTTGACGTCCAGAAAGCCGTAGTCCGTGTTCTTGAAATCCTGCATGCGCGCGTAGGTGGCGTCGGTGGACATGCTGTCCACAAAGACGATTTCAATTTTTTCGTGAGGGTACTCCTGCAGCCCGATATCGCTGAAAAGCCCCTGAATTGCCTCCGCCTCGTTGTAGGCAATCATACATAACGATACAATCATAATTCATCATTCCCGTCGCGTGCGACTGTGGGTATAATCTGTACGTTCATTCCTTCAATAACCGCCAGCCAGCGCGCGGAATTGGCGCAGGCGGTAATCAGATAGGGCGCGACATAAATCACCGGCACCACAAAGAAGCAGAGCGCAATCCAGCCGAGCATACTCAGCAGCAGGCGCAGCAGCGCACCGAAATGCCGGAAGGAGAAGCCAATCAGACCAATCGCGTAGTGCCAGACCGGCTTGCTGTCGTCGACAGCATAGAGAAACAGCGGATAGTGAACCAGAATCATATAGACGAACAAGCCCCAGACAATCTGGACAATCGTCAGCATCACACCGCCGAAATCGTCGTTGAAAAACACGCTTTTCACAATTTCCAGCGGCGTCAGCAGCGCGGCGGCGAGCACGCTCAGCGAGAGGTTGAGCACCACCGTCTTGAAATAGCGCACGGCGCTGCCGAAGAAGTAAAACATATCGGTCATTTCGCTTTTGCCGGCAATCACGGCGCGCGCGGCGACGTGCAGCCAGCCGTTCAGGAGCGGCGACAGCGCGGCAAGCAAAATGCTCTGTCCGAGCGTCACCAGCACGTCGAACATGCGCATACTATCGACGACCTGCTCGGTCTCCACGTCAATCATGCCGGTGGGAATTTCAATGAGGTAGCCCAGATAGTCCACCGTCAGAAACGCCACAGCCAGCGCTGCCAGTCCTGCAATCAGAATGGAAAAATTGCCGCGCAGGGCTTCTCTTGCCTGTTGTTTGACTATTTTTTCCCTGTTCATGGCATTACTCCATCGTGTAAAGTCGGTACATCGCCTCAAAGCAAATCTGCATATGCCTGAGGAAATTCTGCTTGTCAACGCTCTCGTCGGCGTCGTGCATGTGAACGTCGTCGTCGGGGAAGTTCGGGCCGAAGGCGACGCCTCTGCCGCCCAGCTGACGGGCATAGGTGCCGCCGCCAGTGGTGTAGATGGGCGCGTCCTCGCCTGTGACGGTGCTGTAAGCGCCGGAGAGCAGGCGAATCAGCGGCGAATCCTTTTCTATATATAAGGGCTTTTCGTCGCCGAGCACCTTGACGGTCAGTCCGCTGCGCTCCGCAACGGCGCGGAACTGCCGCAGGACGTATTCGCCGCTGACGGTCACGGGATAGCGGATATCAAACCGCGCCCATGCCACGTTGTCCTCGATATGGACAACGCCGAGGTTGACGGTCAGCCCGCCGGACACCGCGTCGCTCATTTTCAGTCCCAGCGACCTGCCGTTGGTCTCGCAGTTGACGGCGTAGTCGATAAAGGAGCTGAGCGCGCCGATTTCGTGTACCTCGTAGGCGTTGGCAATCAAATCAATCAGCGCTGCCGCCGCGTTGAAGCCCTTTTCCGGCTCGCAGGCGTGCGCCGCCTTGCCGCGGCTGATAATCATCAGACCGTCAATCGTGTAGTTAAATTCAAAGCTGCCGGGGCTTGCGTCCGCCAGGCGCATGAGGCGCTGTTCGTCGTAGTCGGACGAATCCAGCAGGACGTACGCCAAGTCCGGCACGGCGTTAATCGCCTTGCCGGCGTGCAGCTGCGAGAGAATCGTCGCTTCGTTGGTCGGGGTGCTGACCTCGATATGCAGGATACCCTTTTCCGCGTGGCAGATACCATAGTCGCTGTCGGGCGTGAACGCCAAATCAGGCAGCGGCTTTTTCTCAAAATAGCCCTTCATATCCGTCATGCCGGTTTCCTCGGCAATGCCGTAAATCGCGCGCAGGGTGTTTTTGCCCTCCACGCCCAGCTCTTTGAGGGCGCGCATGCAGTAGAGCAACACCATGGAGGCGCCCTTGTCGTCGGCGATTCCCCTGCCGTAGAGCCTGCCGTCGCGCTCGGTCAGCGCAAAGGGCGGCACGCTCCAGTGGTTGCCGGCAGGCACCACGTCAAGGTGCGACAGCACGCCGCAGACCTTGCCGCCGCTGCCCAAATCCACCTGACCGCTTTTATCGGTCACGCGCTCGGGAGCCAGCCCGAAATCCTTGGCGCGGCTGAGCATGAAGTCAAGTGCCTGCTGACACGCTTCGTTGTTTTCGCCATCCACCGACTCGATACGCATGAGGGCGTCGAGGTCGGCAAGCAGCTCGTCGGTATAATCTAAAATTTTATCAAATTGCATGGTTCAGTCTCCTTTTGCGTTTGATGAGCAGGGCAGCGGCGAGATACACCGCAAAGCCTGCCAGGGCTGCCAAACTGATGAGCACGCCCGTTTTGAAGCCCGGTGTGCGGTAGGTAAAGACGATATCGCAGTCCGTCTGCGCCGGCAGACGAATCGCCATGAGTCCGAAATCCGCCTTGAAAATCTGCGCCTGAGCGCCGTTGACGGTCGCGGTGAAGCCGTCGCTGTAGGGCACGCTGAAAAACAGCAGGCGCGCCTTGTCACGGTTGTTGAAGTGGGCTTCAAAGCCCTCCTTGGTGTAGGCAAAGCGGTCGCAGGCGTTCTGCGCGAGCTTGGTGCAGATTTCCTTGTAGCGCTTGTCGCTCAGATAGAAGTGCTTGCGCATGCTCTTGCCGAGCGCCGTTTCGCCGCCGTAATAGCCGGTGATGTCGGCGTTTTTCTTCATGTCCTCCTCGGAGAGCACCAGTCCGCAGAGCAGCGCCTGCGGTTTGTCGGTCTTGCTGAGCTGGCTGAACTCCGCCTCGGTCACGTAGTCGTCAAAGCAGAAGCCCATGGGGATATAGCACTCGTTTTCGTAGACGTCAAAGTTGTTGTTGGTTTTCAGATACCGCCAGCAGGGCATTTTGGTCTTGTCGTTCTTGTCGGTGAAGCAGACGTCGTCGTCCTTGTTGCCGTTATCGCCGGCGTAGTCAAAGTAATATTTGGTGCTCAGCAGCGGACGCACGCCGTAAGCCGTAAAGTCCGGACGGGACGCCACGTCGCGCGTAATGCCGATGCCGTTGTAGAATTTCATGATATTGGTAGAAACCGAGCTCTGGAAGCAGTTGATGCTCGGCACCTTCCAGAACATGGCGGTGTTGTCGGTCGCCTTGTAGAAGTCGCTGCGCACGTTTTCCAAATCGTCAATCTCAATTTTATCGCGTGAATTGAGAATGTATTGGTCAATCGTATGGGTTGAGCCGCTGGCAAGCGTCGCGTTGCCGAACACAAACAGCGTCGTGACAAACGCCGCCGCCACCACGCCAACGCCGGAGGCGATAAAGAAGTGTGTGCGCTTTGCGCCGAATTTTTTGTAAAGCAGCACCAGCGTCAGCAGGCTCGCGAGCGCGAAAATCACGTAAATCCAGAAGCGCGTTTTATTCGCGGCGACGCCGATACTCCAATCCTTTACCTCGTCCTTCTCCGTCATCAGCGGCATGAAGCCTACCAGCACCGCAAGTCCGAGGGTAATGCCCGCCGACCAGTACACGGCGCGTTTCCAGTCGGCTTCTCTGTCCTCGACGGCGCGCATGGTCGCCAGCGAAAAGAGCAGCACCGGAATGTAGAACCAGCGCGTGTAGTAAATGGAGAAGTTCAGGAGCTGGAACATGCTGTTGAGCGCCGGAATGGCGGCAAAGAGCATGAGCAGCACCATCAGCTTTTTGAGCCAGTCGCGCCGGCGCAGCTGCAAATACGCAATCACACCGGTCATGCCGAACAGCGGCAGCCATCCGGCAACGCTCGCCCATTTGCAGTTGGATTCGGGCGTAAAGGTCGGCATTGCCGGCATATCCGCCGGGAAAAAGAAGGCGAACAGCGTCAGGAAATACCGCTGCGGACGGTCGTGCACCAGCGCGTTCCAGCCGTTGGGGTAGGAGGCAAGGCGCGGATTGCCGAGCGTGCCGAGAATACTGGGCAGCAGGACGAACATGGTTCCCAGAAAGCCGAGCACCACCTCCGCCGCCAGCAGAAAGAACTCCGAAAGGCGGAAACGGTATGTCTTGGTGAACACGAGCGTCAGGTAGTACATCGCCACAAAGAGCGCCTGACCGACGAAGAAATAATAATTCACCACACAGGCGGCGAATACCGCCACGGCGAAAATGCCGCGCCGTTTGTCGTAGAGAAAGCAGTCCAGCGCCGCCAGCAGCAGCGGAAAGACAATCATCGGCTCGTGGAAGTGGAAGAAAAAGACGTTGTAAGCCGAAAAGCCCGAAAAGGCGTAGAGCAGCGCGCCAACCACGGCGTAGCCCTTGAAGGCGACGTGCCGCTGAATCCAGCAGTAGGCGGCAGCGGCGGCACAGGCAAATTTGAGAATGAGCAAGGGCCCTATCAGATAGGGGACGATTTCGTTAGGGAAGGGTATCGTCAGCCAGAAGAACGGGCTGCCCATCAGATAGAAGCTGTAGCTTGCCAGAGTGTCGGTGCCGAGGTCGGTGAGGTGGTTCCAGCCGAGCTCACCGGCGCGTACATGGGAATGTATCAGCTGATAGAAGGGAATCTCCTGCACGTTGAAGTCGCCGTAGTAGTAGAACATACCGCCGTTATAGGCAATAACCGGCGTCACCAGCAGCAGCGCCAGCGCCAGCGCCGCCAAAAAGGTCAGACCGAAATAATGCCGGCTGCGCACGCCATGCGGAAAAAGTCTGTTATTCATCTTATCGCTCCGAAAAACTTTTCTTTGACTTTTTGAGGAATGGGGTTATAATATAACTAATCTATTATATCACAAACAACGCAGAAATGCACTAATTTTCTGAATTTTTTTCAGCATAATAATACTGATAATACTATCGGAGTGTGCTTATGTCCCAATCTCATTTTTTCGCCATGCTTTCGCGCATGAAATACATCAACCGCTGGGGGCTGATGAACAACACGCGCTATGAAAATATCAGCGAGCACAGCCAGCAGGTGGCAGTGCTGGCGCATTGTCTGGTGCTGATTCACAACAAGCGCTTCGGCGGCTCTCTTGACCCGGAACGCGCCGCGCTGCTCGCGGTTTTCCACGACGCGACCGAGATTATCACCGGCGACATGCCCACGCCCGTCAAGTACGCCAACCGCGATATCCGCGATATCTACAGGGAAATCGAGGACAAGGCGGCTGACCGGCTGATTTCCATGCTGCCGGAGGATTTTCAGGAGGAGTATTCCCACGCGCTCAAGCAGAACGCCAGCGGCGACGACGCGCTGCGCCCCTTTGTCAAGGCGGCGGACAGGTTCTCGGCGCTGATTAAGTGCATTGAGGAAATGCGCATGGGCAACGACGAATTCCGCAGCGCACGCGATACCATCGCGCGCAGTATCCGCGAGATGCACCTGCCCGAAGCGGAGGTTTTTGAGGCGGAATTTCTTCCGGCGTTTTCCCTGCCCCTGGACGAGCTGCACGTTTGATTTTCCTCAATCCCAGAATCTCAGGCAGAACCTTTCCTCCAACACCGGCTTTCGTATACAAACGCCGGACGTATGACGGGAGCCCACGAGGGGCTCCCCTACAGATAACTGACAACTGCGCCGCAGGCGCAACTACCTCCCCATAAACAACTTACCACTTATCACTTGCCACTTACCCACCTATTGACACTTTTCGTCAAAAGTACACGCAAACTTCAC
>CAMVTS010000072.1 GCA_947170465.1 uncultured Clostridia bacterium | reverse complement strand
CGGTATCTACGAGATTAACGGCGTGAAGTACTACTTCAAGGACGGCGAGAAGTTCCACGCCGGACTGATTGATGTTGACGGCGACTTCTACTACATTGACTCCGAGTGCAAGGTAGTTACCGACTGCAGCAAGTATATCATGAAAGAATGGGCGAACAATCTTGTACCCGAAGGCACCTATTCCTTCGACGCTGACGGCAAGATGATGAACAAGCCCGTTCCCGAGCCGGTTGTAGAGTACGACACCGGTATCTATGAGATTAACGGCGTGAAGTACTATTTCAAGGACGGCGAGAAGTTCCACGCAGGCATGATTGATGTAGACGGCGAGCTCTACTATATCGACTCTGAATGCAAGGTAGTTACCAGCTGCACCAGATATGTGCTGGAAGCATGGGCAAACGACCTCGTACCCGAAGGCACCTACTCCTTCGATGCTGACGGCAAGTTGATCAGACAGACTGAGCCTGAAGCTGAGTACGGCACCGGTATCTATGAGATTGACGGCGTGAAGTACTACTTCAAGGACGGCGAGAAGTTCCACGCAGGCATGATTAATGTAGACGGCGAGCTCTACTATATCGATTCTGAATGCAAGGTAGTTACCAACTGCACCAAGTATATCATGAAGGTATGGGCGAACAGTCTCGTACCCGAAGGCACCTATTCCTTCGACGCTGACGGCAAACTGATCAGATAAGATACAATTCCCAGGCGCCCTCGTCTGTTATCAGGCGAGGGTACTGCATAAAATCAAAGCCTCCCCGTGGCATGCAGTGGGCAACGATTTATTCGGCTAATATTGATGAGAGAATTGTGACTTATGAATATTTTGTTTTTGACTTTATCAGAAATTACCGATGTACGCGAACACGGTGTATATAAAGATTTAATTCGCGAATTTGCAGCGAATGGTCATCACGTATATGTGGTTTCACCCCTGACGGATAACCGGCAGACACATATTGTCTCAGAGGACAACATGGAGATTCTCCGGCTGAAAAATGTGAAAAACCGCGGGATTATCGGCAGGGTGCAAAAGGGCATTGCCGCCGTCATGACAGGAAGAACCTTCCGCAGCGGTATCAAAAAATATTTCAGCGATGTGAAATTTGATCTTGTTTTGTTCGCGACGCCGCCGATAACGCTTTATCACGCGGTAAAATATATTAAGCACCGTGACCGTGCCTTTTGCTATCTGATGCTGAAGGACATTTTTCCGCAGAACGCGGTTGATCTCCGTTTGCTCCGCACTGATGGTGCGCAGGCATCCGTCTACGCCTATTTCAAGAAGCTGGAGAGCAAGCTTTACGCGGTCAGCGATAAAATAGGCTGTATGTCAGAGGCGAATATCCGCTACCTGCTTTCCCAACATCCCGAAATACCGGCTTCAAAGGCGGAGTTGCTTCCGAACAGCCTTGAAATATGCGACCAGTCTGTTCCCGAAGCTGAACGAATCAGACTCAGAAAAAAATACGGGCTTCCCGTTGACAAAACCGTGCTTGTTTATGGCGGAAACATGGGTAAGCCGCAGAATATCCCCTTTTTGATTGAGTGTCTGAAAAAAGAGGCAGACAATCCGGATACCTTTTATTTTATTGCCGGCAGCGGCGCTGACTATTCGCTGCTGAACCGATATGTTCAGGAGTATCGTCCCGCGCATGTGAAGTTAGTCAGACGACTTCCGCGGCAGGAATATGACAAGCTGCTGGCGGCATGTGATATAGGACTGCTGTTTTTGGATTACCGTTTTACGATACCTAACTTTCCCAGCCGGGTTTTGACATATATGCAAGCGCGCCTGCCGGTGATTGCCTGCACGGATAATGCCACTGACATCGGCGATGTGATTGAAAACGGCGGGTTCGGTGTACAGTGCCGCAGTGATGACCCGGCACATTTTTCGGACGCTGTCGGGAGAATACTGCGAAGCGGCCGGCTGAGCAGGATGGGTGACGCAGGCTATGCCTACGCGGCTGAGCATTATTCGGTTCACCGTTCCTATCAGATTATCATGGAGAGCGTCAATGAAGTATCTGTTCATTAATACAGTTGCAGATTATGGAAGTACCGGTACAATTGTCACCCGGCTTGCCGGACAGCTCGCTGAAAAGGGAAATGAAGTGGTGATTGCCAGCGGCAGAACGGTTGAAAAACCGCTGCCGGAGCTCTCTTATTATCACATCGGCGGAAAGCTCTCAACCTACAGCCATATTGCGAAAACGAGAATATTTGACCGCTGCGGTTTTGGCAGCGCTGCCGTCACTGCGCGTTTTTTGCGCTGGGCAGAAAACTATGCGCCCGACGTCGTGTGGCTTCACAATCTGCATGGATATTATATCCATATCGGCAAATTGTTCGAGTGGATAAAAAGCCGTCCCGGTTTGCAGGTGAAATGGACGCTGCATGACTGCTGGGCGTTTACCGGACACTGTACCCATTTTTCCTATGTAGGATGTTCGCAGTGGCAGACGCACTGTAAAAGCTGTTCGCAGCGCGAAAGATATCCGAAAAGCGTCCTTGCTGACAATTCCTTCCGAAATTTTGAGGAGAAAAAAAGGGCGTTTACCGGGGTTGAGGATTTGACGCTTTATCCGGTTTCCGGGTGGATGGAAAACCTGGTAAAGCAGAGCTTCCTGTCAGAATACCCCACAGAGGTGCACTACAACGAGGCAGACCGGACGGTATTTTGCTATCGCGAGAGCAGCTTCCGTGCGGAATACGGACTTGATAACAAAATTATCGTTCTGGGTGTTGCCGGAAAATGGAATGACCGGAAGGGCTTGTACGATTTCTATGAGCTTGCCGGCAGACTGCCTTCGGAATACCGCATAGTGCTTGTCGGACTGACCGAAGCGCAGCGCGCGCAGCTTCCTTCCGGTATTCTTGGTATTCCGGAGGTGCGCAGCGCCGAAAGACTCGCGGAGATATATTCCGCGGCAGATATCTATGTCAACCTCAGCAAACAGGAGAGCTTTGGCATGACAACGCTGGAGGCGCACTGCTGCGGAACACCGGTGATTGTTTACAAAGGCACTGCCTGTGAAGAAATAGCGGCGGAATACGGCGAAACAGCCGTTGAACAATCCCTTGACGCTGTAGAACAGGCTGTCCGCCGTCATTTTGAAAACGGATAATTGCCGCCGTTTTTTCTTTTACACTTCGCAATCCGCACACAGATATTATGTAAACGCTGATTTAAGAGAAAAACTTTTAATAGAATCTGTAGGGGAGCCCCTTGTGGGCTCCCGGCAAACGCAGTAAAACTGCGTTTGCCATGACAGCCACAAGGGCTGTCACTACAATGTTTTGGAAAGAATGGGTTTATTCAGTGTTTACTTATGCGGTATTGTCTTAAAAAATGAGGCATCAGGATGAAGTTTGTTTTTATTTCAAATTTTTTAACGCATCACCAGCGCCCTTTTGTTGAGGAAATGAACAAGCTTGAAGGTGTCAGCTTGCTTTTTATAGAGACCGGCAAAATGCCGGAGCACCGCAAAGCGCTCGGCTATCGCGACGAGGCGTCGGCTTATTCTGTCCGGTACGAGGAAGTCAGAGACGCCATTCATGATGTTATCCGAACCTGCGATGTGCTGATTACGGGAGGCGTGTATCCTGAGTTTATCCGCATCGCCAACCAATATCAAAAAACCGTCTATGTATTTTCCGAGCGTATATTCAAGGATGAAGGCATTACCGTCAGGCATGTGCTGCAGCAGTTGAAATACTGTCGCTTCCGTTCCGTTCTGAAAAAAGCCTATTTGTTTTGTTGCGGCGCGTTTGTCCTTGCGGATTATCGCGCGGCGGGACTGTTCAAAGAACGCGCTTACCAGTGGGGATATTTTCCGGCTTTTCAGCCACACCTGCCTGAAAGCCTGATTGCGCGGAAAAACAAGCGCGAGATTCTCTGGTGCGGCAGGTTTTTGTCCTGGAAGCACTATGATGATGCAATTGAAGCGGTATTTCGCCTGAAAAACGAAGGCGTGGACGTTTCGATGACGATGATTGGCGTCGGAGAGAAGCTGGAACACGCAGAAAAGCTGGTTTCGGATTATCATCTGCAGGATAATGTGCGTTTTCGGGGGGCGATGCCGCCTGAAAAGGTGCGGGAATACATGGAACGCGCCGGTATTTTTCTGTTTACCTCCGACCGCTGGGAGGGCTGGGGCGTTGTAATCAATGAAGCAATGAACAGCGGATGCGCGGTGGTCGCTTCCGATGCTGCCGGCAGCGTACCGCTGATGATAAGCCACGAAAACAACGGCGTCATCTATCCGTCAGGAAATATTGACGCCATTTGTATCTATATCCGCCGTTTACTGGACTCTCCCCGGGAACAGGCGCGTCTGGGAGTAAACGCTTACAGCACTGTAGCTGCTCAATGGAATCCGCAGAATGCGGCATACAGGCTGACTGCGCTGTCTCGGCACATTCTTGACGGAGAGACGATGCCGAAGATGTTTGCTGACGGCGTTTGCGCCGAGGCAAGGCTGATAAAGGACGGCTGGTTTTCGGCAGGGGACTGAAGCTGCCGTGCAAATGAGGTTATGGAAGTATGGGAATCATATATATATCAACCATGTTTGAAAAAGATGATCTGAATACATTATTCAAGCCGAACCGCAGGGTATCTCATGCCGCTAATAAATTTAATACGCTGTTGTGCAGCGGTTTTGCGCTGAACCATATTCCCACCACTGCGCTGGCGCTTTTGCCGGTGACACAAAGCAACTGCGGCAAAAAGCTGATACGCTCCAGAACCTTTCACCGCGGCGATTTGACGGTACATTATCTTCCGTCGTTCAACATCAGCGGCGTCAAGCAGCTTATCAGGTTTATTGCCGCCTTTTTTCACATTTTGTTCGCGCCGAAAAATACGGTGGTGATATATGACTTTTTCGCAGTTTCCGCTGCTGCGGGTATGATTCCTGCGGCAAAGCTGCGCGGGCTCCGGCGCATTTGTGTTGTCACGGACTTGCCCGAAAATATCATTCACAAGAACCTATCCCTCAAAGTTCACAACCATGTCATGCACAGCGCGACGGACTATATTCTCCTGACAGAGCAGATGGCGCCCGCGGTTGATAAGACAGGAAAGAAACCGGCGGTGGTGGTAGAGGGTGTTTCCGACGCGGAAAGCGGCGCAGAAGGTTTCTGCGCGAAAAAAAATACCGGCAGGAGGGTAGTTATGTATGCCGGTTCACTGAACAGACAATATGGCATTGCAGACCTGGTGGGAGCTTTTATCCGTGTTCACAAAGAGAATGAGATACTGAAAATTTATGGAAGCGGAGATTATGAGGACGAGATAAGGGCAATTTCTCAAAAGAACCGTGCGGTCTGTTTTTTTGGAAGCTGTCCGAACAAGGAAGTGTTGGAAGCGGAATATAGCGCCGATTTATTGGTGAATCCGCGCAGCACAAAGGGGGAGTATACCAAATATTCCTTTCCTTCCAAGGTGATGGAGTATATGAGCACCGGCACGGCTGTTCTGATGGCGCGTTTGCCGGGAATACCGTCTGAATATTACGACTATTGCCTGACCTTTGATGACGCGGCTCCGGACGGTCTTTCTGAATCGCTCAGAGCCGCGCTGGATATGTCTCCGGAGGAACGTAACACGCTCGGAGACAAAGCGAGAGAGTTTGTTCTCTCTCAAAAGAATAATGTCAGTCAGGCGGCAAAAATCATTGAAAGATTTTCGTTAGGTTAATGGTATGGTTATTGTTTCAAAAAGGAGAAGTATTTTGCGTGACAAGGTGATGGTAGCGCTGTGGATGGCGTACACCATGCTCAATATTTTCACGCATTTCATTGTGACCTGGGTTGGCGGCGCAGGCACAATTATCATTGTCTACCTGTTTTTTCTGTACTTTGTTTTTTTCTACGGAGAGAATACGCACCGCGGCGTTATTCCAAAAATTCCGCTGCTATGTTTTCTGGCGCTGTATTGCCTGATTATGCTGTTTCTGAACGCCAACGCGCCTACCTATACTGTGTTCGGACTGGAGCTCAATTACAGCGTCTGGAATATGCTGACGTTCATACCCAAGGTGCTGAGCGCCGCGGCGATTATTGAAAAATCAAGCGAAGAAATGCTTGACTGGACGCGCGTGTGGTTTGTTGTCACCTCGTCGGTGACACTGTTTTTTTCGATTGCACTGCTGATTATTGACAGCACAGTGCTGAAGCTTTCGGCAACCGGTCACGGTGAATACTATCCGCTGGTCTTTGATTTTCAGACCATTGCGGGCTTTGCTGTCATTATTCCGGCGTTTCTGTGCTATTTCGGAAATGCGCGTCACCGAATTTTGTTCGCCATTTTTATTGCCGCCGTGGTTGTCGGCGTCAGTATGGCTTCCTTTTTTATTTCGATATTGTCAATGCTTGTTGGCGCGATTGTGTTTTTCGTCCTCAAAATCAAAAGACGCTGGCTTCGGATTCTCATTACGACGCTGACGACAGCAGGGCTTTTGGTTCAGGCGTGGAACAGCAATTCTTTGACTGCGGTTAAAGCCTTTGCCGGTATTATTCCTTTTCCTGAGATTTCCAAACGCGTGAGCCAGCTGGTGCTTTTCTATGAGAAGGGCGTTATGGCGGATACCACCTCCAGAATCAGGATGTACATGGAATCGCTGGAGCGTATTTTTCAGCATCCGTTTATGGGCAGTCTGTTCTGGGATAATACCGTAAAAATTTCCGGTCATTCGACTATTATGGATATCTGGATTGGCTGCGGTCTGATTACGCTGTTGTTGTTTGTGCTTTTTCTGATTTCCGTTTACCGTTACCAGCTTGACGCGTTTTGTGAGACACGTTCACAAAGCAGCGCCGTTTTGGCAACATTTGTCTCGTTTTTGTTTTTTATCATCTTCAATCCGTTGTTCGCATCGCCAAATATTATGGTTTTTTGGCTGATGATTCCCGTGTTTTTGGTAGAGCCCAAGAGAACTGGGGTGGTTTTATCCGTATTGCAATGATTAATATGACGACCGGCGGCAGTACGGGAACCATCATGTTCCAGGTAGCTGCTGAGGCAGAAAAACGCGGACATGAGGTATTTACCTATTCTCCGGCAGAACTGAACAAGTCAGCCGGAAGCGCGGATAATCCGGGAAACGGCAAGCATTTCTTTTATAGTAAAAGGATAGAGAGAAAGGCTGACAACATCATCGGCAGAGTGCTCGGCTGTAACGGTATGACTTCGTGGTTTGGAACAGCAAGGCTGATTCGCTCTTTGCGCAGGAACCGCGTTGAGCTGGTTCACCTTCACAACCTGCATTCTTACTGCATAAATCTGCGTATGCTGTTCCGCTATATCAAAAAAAACAATCTGCATGTCGTATGGACGCTGCATGATTGCTGGACATTTACCGGACATTGCCCCCACTATGTTATGGCAGGCTGCGACAAATGGAAAACACAGTGCTTTCACTGTCCGCAGCTTCATGAATATCCGCAGTGCAAGGTGGACAACTCACGGTATCAATACCGCTTCAAGAAAAAGAACTTTTCCGGTGTTTCTTCCATGACGCTGGTTACACCTTCACGCTGGCTTGCAGAGCAGGTTAAGGAGTCCTTTCTGAAACGCTATCCCGTCAAGGTTATCCATAACGGCATTGATCCGGAAGTCTTTTCTCCGTTGCCGTCCGATTTTCGTGAAAAGCACGGGCTGGAAGACAAGCGGCTCATTCTTGGAGTGGCTTCCTCCTGGGGAGAAAAAAAGGGGCTGGATATGTTTATCCGGCTGGCTGAAAAAATGCCGGAGGATTGGCAAATTGTTATGGCAGGCGTTTCGGACAGCCTTGCCGGGCAGCTTCCGGACAACATCACTGCCATTTCCAAAACAGAAAACCGGCGCGCGCTTGCCGAAATGTATACAGCCGCCGATGTGTTTGTCAATCCTACGCGCGAGGATACTTTTCCGACGGTCAATCTGGAAGCGCTGGCCTGCGGTACGCCGGTTATCACTTTCCGGACAGGAGGAAGTCCGGAGTGCATTGACGCCACCTGCGGTATCGTGGTTCCGCCAAATGATTTTGACAGCTTGTGGGCGGCGCTGAGTGACGTGCTGAGTAAAAAGCGCTTTTCTCCTGAATGCTGCCGGGAACGGGCGCTGCTTTTTGACAGCAATCATCAATACAAAGAGTATATTGCATTGTACGAATCGTTTATGACGAACCGTCAATGAACCAAAATGATATGAAGATAGTATTTGTTTCAAATTATTATAATCATCACCAGTCTGCGTTTTCCGAAGCGATGAGCGAAAAGACCGGAGGAGAATATGTGTTTATCGAAACCTCTCCAATGGAATCAGAGCGCGTGGCGCAGGGATGGATCCGTCAGGAGCTGCCTGCGTTTGTCAGACAATCCTATACGGACAAGGCGCAGTACGCAGAATGTCTGCGTCTGATAAACCGTGCGGATGTCGTCATTTACGGAAACGCCCCCTATGAGATGATTGCTGACAGACTCAAGTCGGGCAGGCTCGTCTTTCTGTACTCAGAGCGCTGGTATAAGCAGTCGTTTGACTGGAAAAAATGGCCGGAAAGAGTGGTGCGCCATCATCGGCGGTATGGACAGTACCGCCATTTTTACCTGCTCTGTGCAGGCGCTTATGTGGCAAAGGATTGTGCCAAGACGTTTTTGTTTCATAACAAAGCGTACAAATGGGGATATTTTCCTCAGACAAAAGTGTACAGCGACACAGACCTGCTGCTCAGCCGGAAAGACAGTCACTCTATTCTTTGGACAGCGCGGATGATTCCGCTGAAACACCCCGAGATTCCCGTCAGAATCGCACAGCGGCTGGTGTCAGAGGGTTGCTCCTTTACGCTCACAATGATAGGCGGCGGAGAGCTTGCGACGCGGATAAAAGATGAAATTCAGCGCCTGCAGCTTTCGGATTATGTGCGCGTTCTCGATGCCATGTCTCCGGAGGAGGTCAGGGAGCAAATGGAAAAAAGCGAGATTTTTTTGTTTACCTCCGACCGGAACGAGGGCTGGGGTGCGGTGCTGAACGAAAGCATGAACGCCGGCTGTGCCGTCATTGCCGGCAGTGCCGTAGGCTCTGTACCATATTTAATACGTGACGGAGAAAACGGGATGACGTATGCGGACGAGGAGCAGCTTTATCAGAAGGTCAAGCTACTGCTGAATGATTCACGCTTGAGAAATGCGCTTGGAAGAGAGGCTTATAAAACCATTACCGGGGAATGGAACGCCCGCACAGCGGCAGAACGGCTGCTGTGCTTGTCAGAACAGCTGCTCAGCGGCAGTCATCCTGCTGAACTGTACGCGTCAGGACCGTGCAGTCAGGCATAAGACAAGGAAGAATTTATGGCAAGAATTAATTCAAGAAAAACAGGAATCACGCTATCCTATGTTTCCACCATTGCCAATACGGTGATTGGCTTGTTTATGTCGGTCTATTATGTCCGGTCTGTAGGAAAAAGCGAATACGGCGTTTATCAGAGCATGGCGTCATTTTTATCATACCTGACCCTTCTGGAATTTGGGCTCGGTTCCGTCATGACGCGGAACATCTCGATGTGCGATAAGAATTCACGGGAGGATATTGACAAAAATGTTTCGACCATCTGGAATACCAGCATAGGTCTTTCGATTGCGATACTTTCAATAGCAACGGTTTTTTATCTGTTTATTGATAAGATTTACGCGAACTCCTTTAACGACAGCCAGATTGTTTCCGGCAAGATGATTTTTATGTTCATGGCGATCCGTATGGTGTTTTCGTTTGTATCTCAGGGGCTGAAGGGTGCTATTCTGGGATTTGAGCGCTATGGCGTCACGCAGTTGGCAAGCCTGGTTCACCTGATTGTGAGAACCATGCTGGCGATTGCTGTGCTTGCGGTTTTTCATGATATGGTAATGATGACCGCGCTTGATTTGGCGTCACAGATAGCGGTCACATTATTCTTGTTCTTTTATTGTAAACACAACCTGAAGCTTCGTTTTTCAGTCAGGTTTTTCAGCAAACAAATTTTCATTGCGTCTTTTCCGTTGGCGTTCGCGCTTTTTTTGCAGACAATTGTCAACACAGCAAACAATAATGTCGACAAATTTGTTATCAGCGTGCTGCTCAATCCCGAAAGCGTAGCGGTTTATTCGGTTGCAATGTATATTTACACCACCTATTCCGTCCTGATGACGGTGCCGATTTCCCAGTACATGCCGCAGGTCGCGAAGGATATCAAGTCGGGCAAAAGCGGAATGGCACTGACGGAGACGATGGTTTCTCCGTGTCGTCTGGCGACGGTTATCGGCGGTGCGATTATGTTTGGCTTTATATCGGTAGGCAGAAGCTTTATCGAGGTTTTCTATGGCAATGATTACATGGAGGCTTGGTTGATTGCCGTTGTGATTATGGTGCCAATGTATATTCATATGACCGATTCAATCCTGGTCAACGTTCTCGACGTTATGCAAAAACGCATGGCGAGCTCGCTTTGTCAGTTGGGCACCACAATATCCAATATCATCCTGACGGTTATTCTTGTGAAATGCTGGGGCATGATTGGCGGCGCGTTGGCAACATGCGTCTGTACGCTGCTGGGACAGGTGCTGGTTCTCAACATTTACTATGCAAAAAAAATCAATATCAGGATTTTATGGTTATATAAGGAAAGCTACAAGGGAATTCTGCTTTGCTTTGTGCTGGCAACCATCACTGCGCTGCCGGTAACGTTTTTCATCAGCAATTCCGTCGTTTCGCTGATTTTGGGAGGCGTCATCTTTGTCGCCGTCAGCGCGTGCACATTAATGCTGTTCGGATTGAACGCAGCTGAAAAGAAAGAGATTACCCATACGCTTCATCGCTTTCTTCCGGGCAGAAGATAGGCTCCGTGTCTGATAATATTGAATACACCATAGCGTCACCAATGTCAACGACACCATCCTTGTTGACATCAGCGCCGGCAAGCGCTGCTTCAGAAAGGACAAACAGACCGGCAATAGAGAGCTGAACAACCGTTGCGTCGGTAATATCAACTACGCCATTCAGATTGACATCGACCATCAGGGCTTCAGATTCTCGATAGGTGAATAATGTCGTGATGCTGTCCTTGTATCCGTCCGGAACGGCGTAAGCGATAATAAAGGAATGGCAACTGCATCTCACTTTTTTGTGATATCCTATTCGATTTTGATTTTTCCTCTAAAATAATAAACAAAGACGCCAAAGCGAAGAAGTACGGAATAAACGAATCGTATCCGGCAATAATTTACGTAAGCGAATATTAGTCG
>CAMVTS010000071.1 GCA_947170465.1 uncultured Clostridia bacterium | reverse complement strand
CGCAGCGAAAAGACCGGCAACCTTAAAACCTTCCACACAGTCGATAAGAATACATAAGCTTCGGCGGACGCTTTCTCCCGCCTTTGGAGAAAAAGCGCGTTGACTGACCTCTCTGCGACGGCGGAATTTAGAAGCTTTCTATTTGCTAAGTAAACACTGAATAAACCCATTCTTTCCAAAACATTGTAGTGACAGCCCTTGTGGCTGTCATGGCAAACGCAGTTTTACTGCGTTTGCCGGGAGCCCACAAGGGGCTCTCCTACAGATTCTATTAAAAGTATATCTTTTAAATCAGCGTTTTCCTAATCATAAAGTTAAGAAAAGCCCTATGACGTTTGTCATAGGGCTTCCGAATAGATTCTATTATACGCGGCTCAGCGTGAACTTGGCGATTGCTTCCAGAAATTCCTCTTCAGGCTCGTGATCCATTATCAGCTCAATCGGCTTTCTGATGTCGAGCGAGAAAACGCCAATCAGGGAATGAGCGTCAACGGAATAGTCGCCGTTGCGGAGCATCATCTGATAGGAAAAATGGGAAAGCGTTTCAAAAATCTCCATCAGACCGTTTTTATTGATTACAGAAATCGGCAATGTATACATGGGAGCCACCTCTTAAAAATTTGAATGATTATGCGTTTCAGTACATGATTATTTTACCATTGATTCGGCAAATAATCAATAAATAATTACAAATAATTACAAAATCAACGATTTTAATAAAAAGGAAAAAACATAATGATGAATTTTAATATACTTACACTCGGCTGCAAGGTCAACCAATATGAGTCGCAGGCAATGCGCGAGGAGCTGCTGCGGCACGGTTACCGGGAGTCCTCAGACCGGGAAAAGGCGGATATTACCATCATTAACAGCTGCACCGTCACCTCGGTGAGCGACGCGAAGAACCGCAAGCTCATCAGCCGCGTCAGAAGGGCGAATCCGGACGGTATTATTATTCTCACCGGCTGTATGCCGCAGGCGTTTCCGGAGGAGATGAAGAGCTTCACCGCCTGCGATATTATCCTCGGCAACAAGGAGCGAGCCAGCCTGATTCCTGTGCTGGAGCAGTTCCTCACCAACCGTCAGAGCGTGCTGAGTATACCGGAGCACGTGAATAAATATGCTGCCTTTGAGCCGATGACCGTCACCTCCTTCAATGGGCACACGCGCGCGTTTCTCAAAATCGAGGACGGCTGCAACCGCTTTTGCTCCTACTGCATCATACCTTACGCCAGAGGACGGGTGCGTTCCAAGCCGCTTGACGATTTGAAAAGAGAAATCGAGGGCTTGGCGGCGAACGGCTACCGCGAGGTGGTGCTGGTCGGCATCAATCTTTCCGCCTACGGTCAGGGCGAGAATTTCGACCTTGCCGACGCGGTGGAAGCCGCCTGTGCGGTTGAGGGAATCGACCGAGTGCGCCTGGGCTCTCTGGAGCCGGAGCAGATGTCGGAGCCGCTTGTCAGGCGCCTTGCCGCTCAGGAAAAGTTCTGTCCGCAGTTCCATCTTTCTTTGCAGAGCGGCTGCGACAAAACGCTCAGGAATATGAACCGCCACTACGACTGCGCCGAGTACGCCGCCATTGTCAGCCGGCTTCACGCCGCCTTTGACAATGCTGCCATGACGACCGACGTGATGGTCGGCTTTGCCGGCGAGAGCGAGGAGGACTTCAACGCTTCTCTGGATTTTGTCCGGAAAACCGGCTTTGCCAAGGTGCACGTCTTTCCGTATTCCCAACGCAAGGGAACGAAGGCAGCCGACGCGCCTAATCAGGTCAGTCCTGCCGAAAAGGACAGACGCGCCAAAATCATGGGCGAGATGGTCGAGCAGCGCCGCCGTGACTTCCTGCAAACCCAGGCAGGAAGGGAAGAAGAGGTGCTCTTTGAGCGCCTGCGCCACGGTTATCTCGAAGGCTATACCAAGAACTACACGCCCGTTCACGTCATTTCCGATGATGCGTCGCTCTGCGGAACCATTCAAAAAGTAAAGCTCACTGAACCCGGCGACGACTGCTGCATGGGCGTTTTATTGTAACAATTCCGACAGGCTCTTGATTTCCGCAGCTTTTTCTTCGTCTATGAGCGAGGAATAGCTGTATAACATGACGCCGTCAACCTTTTGATTCTTTTTTAGAATATTAAACTCCTCCGCGAGTATATCCTCACGTTCAAGCCACGTCCCTTCGTCCGCGTCTGTACGGGCTTTATATCCGGCTAAACCGATATAGAGCTTCACATCCTTGGCGCGGTCAAGCGCGCACCATTCGTCAAGCGCGTCCTCAAAGCCCAGCGCCGGATTATTCAGGCTGAAATACAGCTGCGGACAGAGGTAATCCGCAAAGCCGTGGACGCAGCACCAGCTTACTACATCCGCCGACAGGCTCTCATTATTGCCGAGATTGCCCTGCGGTGAAATCCCGAACACAACCGGCTTGCCGCTGCTGTGCACCAGCATGTAGATTTCCGAGAGCAGGATATTGACGTTGAGCTCACGCCAGTCGGCGCGGTTCATTTTGACCGGAATATCCGTTTGCAAGTAGGCGTTGTATGTATCATTGTCCAAATCCCCGATATCCGGCGGATAAAAATAGTCGTCAAACTGGATGCCGGCAACGTCGTAGTTTTCTATAATCTCACGCACGCCGTTCTCAATCAGCTTCCGTGCGTTTTCGTTGCTTGGGTCGAGGATGATGCCGCTGTCCGTCTCAATGCACCAGTCCGGATGCTGACGATAAGGATTGCTTTCGCTGAGTGTTTCCGGCACATTGTTGGCGGTCACGCGATAGGGATTGAGCCAGGCGTGAATGGCAAGACCGAGCCGTTTGCCGGTTTCGCACATAATTTTCAGCGCGTCATAGCCCGGCTTTTCGCCCTGTTTGCCGCTGAGCACATGCGAAGCCGGAAAGGCTTCCGAATCATACAGCGCGTCGCAGAACGGTCTGACCTGCACAATCAGCGCGTTGAAGCCGGCATTTTTGGCGACGGCGGCAATGCGCTCAAACTTCTCACGGAACGCCCTTTCGCTCTTGTCCGTCTCGTATTCCATGCTCAGCTCCATGTACGTCACCCATACGCCGCGCATGTCCGCGTCAACTTCATCAGCGGTTGCGCTGACCGGCTTCGTAACAGGCGGCTGCGGCTGCGGAATCGTGCTGAGCGCTACCGTCAGCCCAAGCAGGCAGGCGCTGAGCAATACCGGTAACCATCTTTTCAACTTCATTTTCATCATCCCCGGAGAATTTGCTATGATTTATCTCATCATTTACCTGGCTGTTATCAGCCTGGCTGCCGTCATCATGACCATCAGCGACAAGCACCGTGCCAGAAAGCACCGCTGGCGTATCAGCGAGTTTACGCTGCTGCTGGTTTCAGCGCTCGGCGGCAGCGTCGCCATGCTGCTGACCATGCTGCTGATACACCACAAGACCAGGCATCTTAAATTCATGCTGGGAATCCCTCTGATTATCGTCGCGCAGGTTGCGCTGGCGCTGGTGCTTTGGAGGGTGTTCCATGGCTGAGGTACTGTGCTTCACGGTGCCGCCGGACTGCGGCGGCATGAACGCCAAATGGTTTCTGAAAAGTCACTGCGGACTGTCTACCAGAATGATAACACGTCTTAAACGAGAAAAAGACGGAATTATGATGAACGGAAAAATTTTGCGGACGGTTGACAGGGTAGAAGCCGGAGCCGAAATCCTGATTCATCTGCCGCAGGAGGAGAATTCCTTCCTGGAGCCGGTGAAGGGAGAGCTGGATATCCGGTTTGAGGACAGTCACCTCCTTGTCGTCAACAAGCCGCCCTACATGCCGGTGCATCCTGTCAAGCAGCACCGCACCGATACGCTCGCCAACCGCGTCGCCTGGTACGCGGCGCAAAAGGGCGAGCCGTTCATTTTCCGGGCGCACAACCGCCTTGACCGCAACACCTCCGGACTGGTGCTGCTGGCAAAGGACAAATTCACTGTCAACGCCCTGAAAGGGCAGGTGCATAAGGTTTATTTTGCCCTTGTACACGGCAAAATGAAGGGCAGCGGCACCGTCAGCGCGCCGATTGGACTGCACGACGATTCCCAAATCGTCCGTCATGTTGTCAGCGAAGGCAGCCCGGCTGTCACGCATTATGAGACTCTTTATTCCACAAAAGAAATATCACTGCTCCGGTTGGTGCTCGAAACCGGCAAAACCCACCAGATTCGCTGTCACATGCGCCATCTCGGACACCCCTTGCTCGGCGACGACCTCTACGGCGGAAGCCCGGAGCAAATCAGCCGTCAGGCGCTTCACTGCGGCGAAATGACCTTCTCCCATCCCGTCACCGGAGAGACCGTCACCGTTCAAGCGCCAATACCGGAGGATATGCAAACGATCATCGACAAAATAAAAGAGGATTGACCGTAAAAAATAAAAACTGATTATTTTCGAATTATTTTTCTCCGAAAAATTTTGTAGGGTTCGGTCTTGACCGAACCGTGGATAACGCTCTTACGTTGGGCAAATTATCCCGGTTTGGTCAAGACCAAACCCTACATTTTATACTATCATCAAAAGACAAACGTTTGTCTTTCAACACACAAAGAGGATTGACCGTCTCTGGTCAATCCTCTTTGTGGTTAATTTCTCTCGACAACGACCTCATAAATCTTGTAATCGTCCAGCTCCTTGACGAGCTGATAATGCGCGGTGGTGTATTGGTCGGTGTAGTTGAGGTTGAAGTATTTCTCCTTTTTGAAGGTGATGTTTTTATCAATCACGTAAATCTTGTGGTTCGTCATCACGGCTTCATAGATATTATAGGAAAGGTTGCGCTTGCGCAGCATTTCGTAGTGGTGCATATAGCCGAAATCGTCGAGGTTTTCCAGATAACCGCTGCGGAAGCCCCAGAGCGGATGAATATAGTTCTCGGTATAGCGGTCAAAATCAAGCCTGGACATGGTGTCCATGACGTAGTAGCAGTCCGGATTGCGGTTGATTTCGGTAATCAGGCTGTCCGGCGCGTCGTCCTCGGCAGAGGGCGTGTTGAGCACATAGACCGCGCAATAGCTGCCAAACAGCGCCGCGGTGACGATAATCGAAATGATGAAAAAGCCGTTTTTCCTTCTGAGCCTTTTGGTTGTCTCCGACTTGCGTTCGCCCTCAAAGTTAAAGGAGAAAATCAGCATGACAATGCACAGCACCCAGATGCCGTAAATCCGGTAGTCCATGCCGGTGTAAAGGTAGCGGATGCACACGCCGGAAACGAGCGAGGCAATCGCGAAAAACAGCGGAAAGAACGAGTACCGGTTGCGGTGATACAGGATAAACACGAGCGAAATCGCCAAAAACACGGCGCCGACAATGAGGAACGCGTCGAGCGAAACAATGTGGTTCCACATATCGGTGAAGGTGTTGGTCAGCACATAGGAGAGCGTTTTTTCGCTTTCCTTGAGCTGAATGTCGCGCACGAGCTGGAGTGCGTCGTTGTTGAGCATTTTGTCGTTGTCGTAGTAGCCGTTTTTGAGCAGGTCATACTCGGTGTCGTTGTCAATGCCGACAGAGGCAAATTCCTCCGGGTGGTCGCTGTAATCGGGGAAGGGAAGGGTGTCAATCTCCTCGGTCAGCGCGGAATAACGGTAATAGTCGGTGCTCTCCTGTGTGGCGTGATTCACGGAGAAGGAAAAATGGTTCAGACCTGCCGCAATCAGGGTAATCAGCAGGAACATGAGCAAAAACGGACGGAAGTACCAAAAAATCTTCTGAAAATCGAGCCGGAACTTTTTTTTGGCAATCATATCGCCGAAGAAATAGGCGACGGCAAAACCAAGCGCAATAAAGAAATAGGGATAATTATAGAAGGAGCCGACCGCGATTTCCGCGACGCCCAGCCAGCAGGGGAGATTATAGCGCTTGTTGCGGATAGCGTTGAGTACCAGCAGAAAGCCGCCCGCAAGCAGGAGTGCCGCCGTGGTGGTGCTTTCAATGCGCGAATAGTGGTTGAGCGCGAAGAGGATATTGACCACCATGGTGAACACCGCCGCCTTGCGGAAGTTGAACTTGTCCGCAAAGACGAAGGTGATGGAGGTAAAGGCGCAGAACGAGAGTCCGACCTCTACCAGCACAAAGGCGTTGATGTCGGTGACGGCGTACTGAATGGTGCCGACCACGACCGCCAGAATATAGTTGAGCGTGCTGCCGTAATAAAAATGATGCTGACAAATCAGGATAGAGTTGTAGTAATCCCTGCCGGTGACGTAGTGAAACGATGTCACCAGAATACAGAATACCATAATCAGCAGGTTAATGACCACGGCAAACAGCAGCTTGCTTTTGAGTATCTTGAGAATTAACTCTTTCATCTCTGAAAACGCCTGCCTTTAACGGAGTCCTCTGTTGGTCTGTTCGTTGAGAATCAGGTTGATATTTTTGGATTCATAGTCGTTGAACACCACGCGCTGAGAAAATTCATCAGCGGTGTAGCGGGGTGTATACCAGGACTGTGAGCGGAAATAGGCGTTCAAATCCGGATCGGTAAAGATTCTGCCGTGTCTGGCGTAGATTTCGTTGAGCGCAAGGTTCAGCTCGCCTCTGTCCATGGCGCTGACCTCAGACTGGCTGAGGTAGCCGGTGCTGTAACGCGAGGAGGAGTAGCTGTCGTCAGACTGGCTGCTCTGTGAGCTCTGGCTGCTCTGAGAGCTCTGGGAGCTTTCGGGCTTGACCAGACCGGAGGACACGTCCACGATAACGGTGGTGCCCTTTTCAACGCTGTGACCGTCGCCGGGCGTCATGGCGATAACCAGACCTTCCTCGTACTCGTCGCTGCTTCTGGTGGCGCCGCGTCTGATTTCAAGACCTGCGTCCTCCAGCGCTGCCTGCGCGCTTTCAAAGCTCATGCCGCGGACGTTGGGAACGGTGACGTAAACCGTCTCGGTAGCTTTCTCAGTGGCTTCCTCGGTGGCGCTTTCGGTGGGCTTGGTGGTCGCCGGAGCAGTGGTAGCAGGCGCGGTGGTCGCCGTTGCAGCCGCCGTCGCCTTGGTAGCGGACTGGGTGGTGGCGGCAGTCGCCGCAGTGGTCTCCTGTGTGGGGGCTGCGGGATTGCCCGTGCCGAAAATCAGACCGTTCTGATAGGCGATAACGCCCAGCGCTGTCAGCAGTGCCAGCAGCGCGATAATGCCGACAATAATCACCGGCAATATGCCTTTTTTCTTTTTCTTTTTCTTCTCATCTTCTTTTTCTTCCGGTTCATCCGGCGCGAACGGGTCAACAACATCAAAGTTGTCTTTATCATCCGGCTTTTTCGGATCCGGGTCGTCGTCAAAGAAGTCGCCGTAGTCCTTTTTGCCGGCGTCGCCCTCCGGCTGATTGATGCTGAATACCTTCGTCTGGTTTTTGTAGTCGTCAAAGACGCGGTTGTCAATCTCCGGCTCCTCATAGGAGGGCTTGACTTCCTCAACATTCAGCTCCGGCGTTTCACCGGCATTTGCCGCCGCGATACCGGCTGCCGCAACGCCTGCTGCGGCGGCGCCTGCGGCAACGGCGCCGGCAGCGCTGTTATCCTCCGGCTGTTCCGCGTCAAAGACGTTGCCGTCAAATTCCGTGCTCTCCGGAACAATCACGCCGGGCGTTTCCTCCTTGGAACCGTCCTCCTTCAGGGAACGGAGCGCCGCCTTGATGTTGCCGGCGTTCTTCCACCTGTCCTTGTTCTGCGGCTGAATCGCAATCATAATCACGCTTTTCAGCTTCTGGCTGCCCTCGGCGGGCGGCGTGACGGTTCTGCCCTGCAGACGGTGCTCCGTCGCGGTCTCACGGCTGCCTGTTTCCGTTTCAAACGGCAGCTTGCCGCCGTTTTTCATGGCGTACATAATCAGACCGAGGGAATAGATATCGGTTGTGTAGTCGGGCTTGCCGTTGCTTTGAATTTCCGGCGCGATATAGGACAAATCGTCCACAAAGCCCTCCGCGTCCACAAAGCCGCCGAGCTTATACCTTCCGTCGTCCGTGACGAAGATATTCGACGGATTGATGTTGCCGTGAAGCATGTTGTTGTTTTCGAGCTTCTCCAGCATATCGCCCATTTGCAGACCGAAGTCAACCACCTCGTCGTCTGTGAACGTCTTGCTTTCCATCTTGCCGGCAAGGACAGGATAATTCTCTGTGAGAATATAAAGCGAGAGCTTCTTCTTGTCGGGATTATCCTCGGCAAGCACGTCCAGGTAGCAGGTGAAATCGCCGAGGTTCTTCACGTTATTGAGAAAATCGGCTTCTTCCTTGAGATAAGCAACGTCCTCGGCAGTATACATTTCGTCGACCAGTTCAAAATAGGTCAGCTTCGCTTCGGTTTTGCTGCCGTCGTCATTCTTGCGGACGACGGAATAGGATTCGATTTCGCTGCCGTCGTCAATCTGCGAGACAATTTTCCAGGCTCGCAGCGCTTCAGGCAATTTTAGCTTAGCCATAAATACCTTCTCCTTTTCATTTTAGTATACTATCGTAAAATGGGTGTAGTACCCTAGCATATAGAGTCATTATAACATATTCGTTTTCATATTTCCACACTTTTTTGGATTTTCATGAAAATATTTTCTAAATAAGAAAAAAGAGACAGCCGGGCTGTCTCTTTTCTTTCAAATATGAACGTGTCTGCGTTCCTTTACACCGAGAATACCGCCGAGTACGCCGCCGAGCAGCAGCGCCGCCAGCCTGATTGCCGACAACGAGGAAAACGCTGCGCCGCCGGACGACAGACCGGCAACCGTCAGCAGCAGAAATACCGCCGCTCCGGTAATCGCGCCGACAATCAGTCCGGCGCCCTTGTTGAGCTTCGCGGCAATCAGACCGCCGGCAAACGCGCCGGCAGTGGCAATGGCAAGCATCACGTAGTCCATCAGCTTATCCGGCAGCAATCCGGCGCTCATGATGACTGCCGCCAGAATACCGGTGAAAATCCCACAGGTCAGCACGCCGCACAGACAACCGGTAACGAGCGCCTTGACGAGCCGTTTTTTATCAGACATAAAAATACCCCCGAATATAATCTGTTCCATTATATTCGGGGAAATTTGGTTTCATGCGGAAATTATTTGGTTTCTTCTGCGTCCTTGTCCTTCTTCTTGAAGAAGCTGAAGCCCTTCTTTTCAGGAGCGGCGTTCGCGGGCTTTTCCTTCACGGTGTCCACGGTGGAAATGCACCATTTCTTGAACTTCATCTTGACTCTGTCGGAGCCGGTCTCGATGATAATCGCGTCCTCGTCATCCTTGATGGCAACGATTCTGCCCATGATACCGCCGATGGTGGTGATTTCGTCGCCGATTTCCAGCGAATTTCTCATCTGCGCCTCTTCCTTTTTCTTCTTGGAATTCGGTCTGATGAGGAAGAAATAAACGCCGGCGATAATCGCGCCGTAAATCAGAATCATGACCCACATGCTGTTGCCGCCGAACATGCCTCCGGCCTGCTGAGCGGAGTCCGCGATAACGGTTGATAAAATGTTCATATATCTTCATTCCTTTCAAGCGCTGATTTTACGCAATATATTGATTATATCAGTTTTTATCGGCACATGCAAGTGCTTTTGGAAAACTTTTTAAATTCTCACGCCGAGAATTGTGCGGTATTTTTCGTAAAATTTGGTAAAAGTACCGTTATCCAGCTCATTCCGGATGACCTCCATGAGGTTGTTGTAGAAATAGAGGTTGTGCATGACCGCCAGCCGCATGCCGAGCATTTCACCGCTTTTCAGCAGGTGGCGCAGGTAGGCGCGAGAGAAATTCCGGCAGGTCGGACAGTCGCAGTGCTCGTCAACCGGGCGCTCGTCAAGCTCGTATTTGGCGTTGTTGAGGTTGCGCACGCCTTCCCAGGTGAACAGCTGACCGTGGCGCGCGTTGCGGCTGGGCATCACGCAGTCGAACAAGTCCACGCCGCGGTACACCGATTCCAGAATATTGACCGGCGTACCGACGCCCATGAGGTAGCGGATTTTATTCTTCGGCGCGAACGGCTCGACCAGCTCGATAATCTCGTACATCACCTCGGTCGGCTCGCCGACAGCCAGTCCGCCAATCGCGTAGCCGTCGAGGTTGAGCCCGGCGATTTCCTTCATGTGGTCAGTTCTCAAATCGTGGTAGGTGCCGCCCTGGTTGATGCCGAAGAGCATCTGTTCCTTGTTGAGCGTGCCGTCCATGCGGTTGAGCTCGCCCATGCGCGTGATACAGCGCTTCAGCCAGCGCGTTGTTCTCGCTACGCTGTCCTTGGTGTATTGATAGGGGGAAGGGTTCTCGACGCATTCGTCAAACGCCATGGCAATCGTCGAGCCGAGGTGCGACTGAATCGTCATGCTCTCCTCAGGTCCCATAAAGATTTTCCTGCCGTCGATATGAGAGTTGAAGTACACGCCCTCCTCCTTGATATTGCGCAGCTTCGCGAGTGAAAACACCTGAAAGCCGCCGCTGTCCGTCAGAATCGGACCGTCCCAGCGCGTGAACCTGTGCAGACCGCCGAGCTCCTTTACCTTGTCGTCGCCCGGACGCAGATGCAGGTGATAGGTGTTGCACAGCTGCACCTGACACTTGATCGTTTTCAAATCGAGCGCCGAAACCGCGCCCTTAATCGCGCCGCAGGTCGCCACATTCATAAACGCCGGCGTCTGAATGGTGCCGTGCGGTGTGACAAACTCACCCCTGCGCGCGTTTCCCTCTGTCTTTACTAACTGATACATACTTCCTCCAATCAGTGAATCAATATCGCGTCACTAAAACTTACGGGACGCAGGATTTATGCACGGAACGGCAGTGCTTGGTTTGAAAAAGGTGCAGAAAAACTATCTGCACCTTTTAACAGTATTCACACAGCAGGAACAAATTCAAGCTTTAATGTCATACCCATTCCTTCGGCAAGGCGCTGTAAGGTTTTCAGCGAAGGATTTGCGTTTCCGTTTTCCAATCTGCTGATGTCGGCTTGCGTAATGCCGGTTTTTTCCGATAATTCTTTTTGCGTCATACCGGTTTTTTCCCTTGCGTCGATCATCGCTTGAATAATAGCCATTTCAGGCTGAAGTGCTTCCCATTCCTTGCGAAACGCAGGGTCTTTCATTTGTTCTTCAAAGAACTTATCATAGTTAGTCATGGAAATTCCCCTTTCGATTGAGATAATCTGTTCTGTATTGTTTAGCACGCTCAATTTCATTCTTAGGCGTTTTTTGTTGTTTTTTGATAAACCCGTTTGTGAGGACAGCAGTTTCCCCAACGACAAAGAAATACAATACACGAGATATATTATTTCCGGATTTTGCTCTTAATTCGAGGATTCCGTCATCCAATGATTTGGAATAAGGCTCTCTCAGCTGATATCCGCCGTATTTTAAGAGTTCAATAGACATCAGCATTTTAGCCCTCATTTTGCCATCAAGACTTTCCAGAAAATCTTTGGCGGGAGCTGAGCCGTCTGTTTTTTCATAAAACTCTATGTTAAACAAGGCAATCACCTCTAAATCCATTATATGTGATAAATCACATATTGTCAAGAATGACTTTTCGTAAACAATAAAACAAACGTACTGCGACACGGATAAAACACAGGCGAAAAATTGTCTAAAGAATCAAGGTGCAATCACCAAATGAAAAGAAGCGGTATTTTTCTTTTACGGCAATTTGATAGGCGTTCATCACGTTGTCATAGCCGGCAA
>CAMVTS010000070.1 GCA_947170465.1 uncultured Clostridia bacterium | reverse complement strand
AATAGGCATTGTGCCACCTTCCCCTCGGGGGAAGGCTTTCTCTTTGTCAAACGTTATCCTGAACAAATCACATTTGTACTTTTTCTACAGTCAGGGCTCCGTCTGCTTTTGCAGGCGGAGCTTTTTTGACATTCCTATTGTATTGCCGTTCAGAATATGGTATAATGTTGTATCATGAACAAAAGGAAGTGTTTTTACATGAAGAAATACATCAAACAACTGATAGCGGTTGTTGCCGGCACGGCGCTGTCGGTTTCAATTCTGACCGCCATGACCGCCAACGCGGCGACGTCCGGTCAGCTTTTTACCGGACTTACCAATCCGGACGGCGCGCCCTATACCGAGCCGCTGACCAATCCCGACGGTTCCCCCTATGAAGAGGAAGAAACCTATCCGCCCACAGAATGCGTTGACCCGTATTATTTATATTACGTGGAGATGTGCCAGCCGGCGCTTGACGCGCAGAGCATCACGTCCTATTCCATGAGCTTCCTGCCGCCCTTCACTGTGACGATTGACAATCTTCCCGCCTCTGAGTATCCCTATGAGTTCAAGGTGCACCGCTGTAGCTGGCTGATGCCTGCCGACGACTGGATCGGCGACGAAAACGGCAAAAATATCGGCTTTTACAAGCGCACCGACGGCGCGGTCACGATCGGCTATGATGAATCGACCGATCATATTTGGGTATCGGGCGAGGATGTCGAGATGGTACAGGTCTATCACAGCCTGCCCGACAACAGCTACAACCCCACCCATCCGACGACCGAGCCGGTCACCACCGCTCCCGTTGAGGAGCTGACCACCACCCCGGCAGCGACCGAGCCTGTCACTGTGCTGAAAAAGGGCGACGCCGACGGCAGCGGCAGCGTCACCATCACGGACGCTACCACCGTTCAGATGGCTTCCGCGGAGCTGATTACGCTCACCGACGCACAGCGGACAGCCGCCGACGTCAACAAGGACGGCAAGGTGGACGTCCTCGACGCGACCATGATTCAGGAATATCTGGTCGAGCTTGTCCCCGGCTTGGATTAAAAAAAATGGCACCCCGGAGATTGTTCTCCGGGGTTTCAGTTTGTCGAAAAACTTCTATTTGTCTTTCGATGATGGTAAAAATATTATGCTGTTTGTCGAAAAACGATATTTGTAAAAAATAGAATGGCAAAAAATAGGTTCTGACGTAGGGGCGACCATTGGTCGCCCGTGACAGGAAATGAGTATTTTCCTTTATATCATCAGTACAGATGGACAATGCAGTTTGTCGGGCGTGCAATGCACGCCCCTACGATTTTGTCAAACGTTGTCCTGTAAAAACAACGTTTGTACTTTTTCTACAGTCTGGCACCCCGGAGATTGCTCTCCGGGGTATTCGTTTATCCGATGAATGAATCCTTTTTCCAAACGCCTGCACAAATCACCGTACCGTCGGCGTCTGTCAGGGTGCCGTTACCATGGCGCTTTCCTTCGGAAAACGTGCCCTTGTAGACGGATTTGTCCTTGTAGACGCGCGTGCCGCTGCCGTGAAAACGACCCTTGACCCATTCGCCGTCATAGCTTCCGCCGTCTGTATAGGTCATGACGCCGTGTCCGTGCCGGTAGTCGTCAAGCCAATCGCCGTCGTACACTGCGCCGTTTGTGTATTTCATCTCGCCCTTACCGTTTCTCTTGCGGTCGAGCACCTCGCCCTCGTAATAGCCGTTCGTATAGAAGATTTTTTTCGTTTTTTTCACCGCTTCGCTGCGGCAGAACTGAATTGCCGGTGCTTTCAGAATTTTTTTGTAAAATTCCGTCTCCCCGTATTGCTCCATGAAAATCTTCTGCTTGCGGCTCAGGCGCATTGCCATTCCGGGCGACAGCGTTGTTTGTTCAAGATAAATCAGAATCCACTCTTTATTCAAATCAATGGCATAGGTTATCTCATCTCTGCAGTTGTTCGAGGCGATATAGTTGCCGGAGATAAACGCCAGCACACAGTGACAATCCAGCAACCGCGTGGCGATATCATCCGCCCAGTCGACGCCGCCTTCAATGCCGCCGTCATACCATAAACGCAGGTGCAGCTGCGATAATTTCTCCAGAATCGGAAATACCCTATCTTTATCAGTATGCGCATAGCTGATAAAAGCAAAGGGCTCGTTGCCCTCATACACTTCCGTCAGCATTTCATCTACCTCCAATGTGAATCAAATCTTGTAATAGTATAGCACAAGCTTTCCGATTTTGTCAACAAAACAACACCCCGGAGATTACCCTCCGGGGTGTGCTTTTTGAATCAGTAGACGATAACGGGCGTGCCGTAATCGGAATTGTTGTAAATGGTTCTCACCGCGTTATACGGGGTATTGATGCAGCCGTGGGAGCCGTTGCCCTTGTAAATCGTGCCGCCGAAGCTGGAGCGCCAGCTTGCGTCGTGAATACCGCAGCCGCCGCAGAACGCCATCCAGTAATCAACCGGGCTTGCGTAGCCGGGACCGTAGAGGACGGTGTTTCTCGCGCGTGAATACACGCTGAAATAGCCGTAGGGCGTGTTGCACTCGCCGTCGTCGTTACCGGTGACAACCGGGGTATCGACAACCAGCTTGCCGTTCTTGTAGTACCACATGTGCTGACGCGCGATATTGACCTCGATATAGGTGGAATAAACGGTCTTGCCGTACATTTTGTCGCTGACGTAAACGCTCTTGGTGATGGTGGTGCCGGTGATGGCAGGGCTGTTGGCGGTCTTTTTATAAATCGGGTAAACGCGGAAGTATACCGTTCTGCAGCCGGGCAGCTTGCCGGTCATCATGCTGGTACCGGTAGTGGAACCGACATAGGTATATGTACTTGCGTTGGGGTTGGTGGAATAGTAAACGTCGTATCTGGTCGCGCAGAATACCTTGTTCCAGGAGAGGAAGCCTCTGTAGAACTCAGAGTAAACCGAGAAATTCGCGGTATGCATACCGGCAAGGCACTGGATACGCTTGGATTCGCCGTGGTACATGTTGCCGTTGGGCAGCTTCTTGAAGGCAACCACGTTGTAGGTGTAAATCTTGCCCTTGATGGTGCTGGTGTCCTTGAAGCTGGTGGCGCTGCCGTCGAGCGTCTTGTACAGGGTCTCAGCGCCGCCGTGAACGCCGCGGAAAATCTTGTAGCCCGAAGCGCCTGTAACGCGGTTCCAGCTGATGACGGGCTGCACCTCGGAGCTGACGCGACCGAGACCGGTCACGGTCGCCGCCTGGGTAGCGGTCTGGAGAGTGACGACGGTGCCTTCAATGCGCTCACCCTTGAAAACGGTGTAAGGAATCACGCGAATCTGGTACGCGCAGGTGTGGGTCAGGTTCTTGAAGGTGTAGGAGGTTGCGGTGGTCTCCGTCACCTTGATGAAGCTGGAAGTGCTCTCGTTCTTGCACAAATAGAGCGCGTAGCCGGCAGCGCCGGGCGCCGGATTCCACGCAACGGAAATCAGGTTGCTCTCGCAGCTCGTCTTGTGCATGTTGGAAATGCTGCCGACAACGGGCTTTGCCTCGGTGGGCACTTCGGTGACAGGCGCGGTGGTCGCAGCTTCGGTCGCAGGCTGAGTGGGCTCCTCGGTAGCGCCGACAAGCTCCACAACCTCATTCGAAGGCGCTGCGGTCTCCGTCTCAGCGGAAGCGGTCATGGCGGCGGTCGCTGTGAGAACCGTCAGCGCAGCCAGCATGGCGACGAAAAAACGTTTGGTCTTTTTCATAAACATCCCTCTTTACTGTATTCGGCGGATTGTCCGTCCTGCCGATTATTATACATAAGTTCGCCGGCAAAATTCAGAAAATCCTGTCAGCAATATTCCGATACTTTCATTATACTGAAATCGCGCTTTTTTTCAAGACAAAAGCGCGATTTCAAAGGTTACAATCTTATCATATTTTTCAGTGGTCAGTGGCTAGTGGCAAGTGGCTAGTGAATGTCATTCAAGCATTTCTCACATTTCTCACTTCTCACTTATCACTTATCACTTATCACTTACCACTCAACTACGCGTACACCCTCTCCTTGACGTGCAGGAACAGGTACAGGGTAATTAACGCGAAGGGTACAATCGTCAGGATTCTGATCCAGAGCAGGACGCGGCAGCGCTTGTCGGCGTTGACCTTGAGGGTGAACTTTTCGTCCGGGTGGTTGAACGCCAGCAGCAGGATACCGCAGGTAATCGCCACCGCCGAAAACATCGGGCGGAAGTACACCAGCGTGTCGAACTTATCCGACAAAAACAAATCCGTGCGCATATACTTGCTGTTGTCGTCGTACTCCACGGAATAGCCGAGCAGCTTCTGGAACACGGACTTGTTGACAAAGAGCAGCTGGAACATCTTGGAGCTGCGCAGAATCAGCTGCATCATCAGCGCGAACTGCATCACGACGTCGAGCAGTGAGGTATAGAACACCATCTTCTCGTTCTGCACCATCATGATATAGAGGAAGGGCACCAGGATATCCACGCGGTAGAAGGAGAACGGCGAGAACATCAGGTAGCTCATATAGGTCAGGCAAATCACATAAATCGCGTATTTGCCGACGCGGTTGTAGTCGGTACGGAGCGAATCCCATGAGAAATCGCGCGAATAGGAATAGAGATAAATGAGCACCAGACAAATCGCGAACACCGAAATCTGACCAAAGGAGGTGGAGAGGTTCTTCGGGAACATCTCCTCCAGCATTTCCTTGGCGGGACCGGAGTTCATGGATTCGGCATAGCCGGGAGCGCCCCAAAAGAGCAGCTTCTGACCGACCAGACCGGCAAGGCTGAGCGCCGCCTTGAAGATAATTTTGAGGATATTCTTCTCAAAGAGCACCAACACCGCCAGAAACGGCAGCAGGAAAAACGGCTTGATCGCAATCGCGAGCGCCGACCAGAAGATAAACCAGCCCTGGCGCTTTTTGAGCAGGCAGTAAACCGCAATCACGGAGGCGAGAATCATGAAAATCTCGTTCTGACCGGAATAGCAGACGGAGAGATAGAGATACAGCGAGCTTGCGGACAAAAACATTGCCCAGACGCTCTTGGTCTTGTCGCCGGTGAGGAGCATGGTGATTTTCTTGGTGAATATCAGCATGACGACGCTGAGCAGCACCAGAAACAGCTTGGAATACGCGAGCATCCACGCCGAATCGACAATCGCCGTGCCGTTGAAGCGCTCAATCAGAAAGAGCGGAAAGTTCCAGATTGACCACGGCAGCACCGAGAGCAGCTCGCTGCCCATGTGCGCGTGGTGGACGTTCCAGATGTTCTGCGCGGTGTAGGCGTACAAATCGCGCGGATGACCGTTGAAGAGGACATGCCACACGTTGACCGACCACTGCGTCAGGCTTTGCAAATCCCAGGTGCAGGACGTCAGAAAGATGAACGCACCCGTCGCAATCGCCAGAATCCATTCCGCCAGAAAGATTTTGTCCGAGCGGTATTTTTCTTGTAAGGATTTGATAAATGTCATAGTGTACTCCATTAGTTGCGCCGTCGGCGCAGTTGTTAAGTAAACGATGATTTAAGATAAAATTTTAATAGAATCTGTAGGGGAGCCCCTCGCGGGCTCCCGGCAAACGCAGTTTTACTGCGTTTGCCATGACAGCCGCGAGGGCTGTCACTACAATGCTTTTGAAAAAATTGATTCAGTGTTTACTTAATCAGCCCCCAAAGACCATGCCGCCGAGGGAGAAAAACAGGATACCGAAAACAATCAGCGCCATGCCGATAATCTTCTTTTTGGTAAAGCGCTCCCTGAGCACAAAGTAGCCCAGCACCGCCACAAAGATATAGCCGGTGCTCTCGAGAATCGGTCCCGAGGAGAGCGGCACGTATTTATAGGCGAACACGGTAATCAGCGTCGCCAGAAAGAACAGCCCGTAGGCGATAATGACCGTCGGGTTGAGGTATTCCCTGATTTTGCTCTCGTAGGTTTTGTTCGCGCTTTTTTTGAGCATAATCTGTGAGATGGAGGAAATCAGCACAGAGAGCACAAAAATGCCCGAAAATATCACTTGCAGCATTCCGTCACTCATCGTCCGACACCACCAATACCACGCCGGCGAAGATAATAATTGAGCCGACAATCATATACCATTTAATCTGTTCGCCAAAGAACAGCGCGCCCCAGAGCATGCCCCAGACGATAACGACCGCCTTGTTGGAAAAGGCGGTGGTAAGGGGCATTTTTTTGAGCACCTGCTGCCAGAGGATAGCGTACACGCCGAGCACGACAATCACCAGTCCGTAGAACAGAATGAAGGGCAGCGAAAGAAAGGACTGCTGGGAAGCGAGCTTTGAGAACACGCTGCAGAAGGAATAGAGCAGCAAAATCGCGTGCAGGAGCACGAACGCCTTCCAGTCAAAGGCAGGTTTATCTTTGAGCTTCATCACGGTCATCTCCATAGCAGACGGTGTTGCGGATAACGTACTGCGGCGAGTTGTTCATGCTGACATAGATTCTGCCGACGTACTCGCCAATCATGCCGAGCAGGAGCATAATCATGCCGCCGATAAAGAGCAGGGCTGCCATGGTGGAGCTGTAGCCCAGCGGCGCCTGCGGATTGACAATCTTGTTGATGATGATATACAAGCCGTAGACAAAGCCGGCAACGGCGGTGAGCACGCCGACAATCGTGGCGATACGCAGCGGCTTGACCGAGAAGGAGGTGAAGCCGTTGACCCACAGGAGCAATAATTTTCTCAGGCTGTAGCCGCTCTCGCCCTCCAGACGATCGCGGTGGTCAATCTCAACGTTGCAGACCTTGTTGGTCGTGCGAATCAGCAGACCGCTGATGTAGGGATAGGGGTTGCGGTAGCGCAGCACCTCGTCTACCACAAAGCGCTTGCAGGCGAAGTAGCTCATGATTTTGAGCTCCTTGGGCTTGTTGATCAGCCATTGCGCCATCTTGTCGTTGACCTTGCTGCCGAAGTTGCGGAAGCCGGAGTGGTGCTTGTTTTTGTACTCGGCAAACACCAAATCGTACTCGCCGATTTTGTCAATCAGGCGGAACATCTCGTTTGCCGGGGTCTGTCCGTCGTCGTCGAGGCAGACCACAATGTCGCCGCGGACGAAGTGAAAGCCCGCCATAATCGCGGAATGCTGACCGAAGTTGCTCGCGAGGTTCACGCCGAGAATCTTCTTGTTTTCGCGGCAGAGCGCTTCAATGCTGCTCATCACGTTGTCGGGAGAGCTGTCGTTGACGAGGATAATCTCATAATCATAGCCGCCGTGAGCGGTCACGGTATCGACAATCTCCCTGACGACAACCGGAATTGTCTTTTCCGAGCGGTAGCAGGGAATGACAAATGAAATCTTTTCCATGTTACTTCTTCCAGTCCTTCCTGAGAATCGCCATGAACACCATGTCATAGCCAACGCCGTCAATCATCACGTCGTCGCGGAAGGTGCCCTCCACCTGAAAGCCGGCGTTTTTGTAGCTGTTAATCGCGATTTCGTTGTCGGCAAAGACGCGCAGGAACACGCGGTTCATGCCGAGCTGTTCAAAGGCGTATTCCAGCGCCAGCTGCGCCGCGCGTGAGCCGATGCCCTTGCCGCGGCAGGAGTCCTCGCCGATAAAAATGCCGTATTCGCATTTGCGGTTGTCGCGGTCAATATCGCGCAGATACACCGAGCCGACTTCCTCGCCGGTCTCGGTATCGGTAATCATAAACTGCGCCACGTCGCCGGTCTGCACGCGGTTGTGCAGCCAGTTCAGGTGCGCCTCCTCGGTCAGGGGCGTGCGGTAGATGAAGTGCTCGACCACGGAGGGCGTGTTGCGCCATCTGACGATTTTCGGGGTATCCGCCTCGGTAATCGGACGGATGGAAACGTTCATATTCATAAATTAACCCTTGTAAAATTCAATAACCTTTTCAATCACCTTGTCGCTGTCGGCGTCGGTGAGGTTGTAGTACATCGGCAGTCTGAGCAGGCGCTCGCTCTCCTTGGTGGTGAACTTGTCCTCGCCGTGGAACTCGCCGAAGCGCTTGCCGGCAGGCGCGTTGTGCAGCGGAATGTAGTGGAACACCGCCAGAATGTCGTTCTGCTTGAGGAAGGAAATCAGACGGGTTCTCTCCTCGATGTCCTTTGCCTTGAGGTAGAACATGTGCGCGTTGTGCTTGCACTCCGCCGGAATCACCGGGCGCTCCACATAACCGTCGCTTGCAAGACCTTCAAACGCCTTGTAATACTTGTCCCAGGTGGCGAGGCGGTTGCTGTTAATCATATCCGCCTCCTGAAGCTGCGCCCAGAGGTAAGCGGCGTTCATGTCGCTGGGCAGGTAGGACGAGCCGTGGTTGACCCAGGTATACTTGTCAATCTGACCGCGCAGGAACACGCTGCGGTTGGTGCCCTTTTCGCGGATTATTTCGGCGTTCTCAATCTGCGCCGGGTCCTTAATCAGGAGCGCGCCGCCCTCGCCCATGCTGTAGTTCTTGGTCTCGTGGAAAGAATAGCAGCCGTAGTCGCCGATAGCGCCGAGCGCCTGTCCCTTGTATTCGCTCATCACGCCCTGCGCCGCGTCCTCAACGACCTTGAGGTGATGGCGCTTGGCGATGTCGAGGATGGTGTCCATCTCGCAGCCGACGCCGGCATAGTGCACCGGCACAATCGCCTTGGTCTTGTCGGTAATCGCGTCCTCAATGAGGGTTTCGTCGATATTCATGGTGTCAGGGCGGATATCGACAAAGACAATCTTCGCGCCTCTGAGCACGAACGCGTCCGCGGTGGAAACAAAGGTAAACGAAGGCATAATCACCTCGTCGCCGGGCTGGATTTCGAGCAAAAGCGCCGCCATCTCCAGCGAATGGGTGCAGGAGGTGGTGAGCAGCGCCTTGGCGGTGCCGGTTTTCTCCTCAATCCACTGGTTGCAGTGCTTGGTAAACTGACCGTCGCCGCAGATTTTCTGCGCCTGAACAGCCTCCTTGATGTAATCCATTTCGGTTCCCAAAAATGGGGGTACGTTAAACGGTATCATGATAGTCCCTTTCTTTCACTGGTAAAAATTTTCATACAGTTTTATTATATTATACCCGCCGTCAAAAGTCAACATTCGCCGCATAAAACCGTGGTTTTTAAGGCTTGTCCGAAAGAAAAAAATCGCGCTCATTCCGCGTGATTTTTGTACGCTTTTGTCGCGGCAAAAACACAAACCCCGGCGCAATTCCGTGAATCGCGCCGGGGTTTCATGAATTTTGATAATTTTCGGGTGAGAAACCGCCAAAAATTCTATAGATTAAATCATTCCCCTGTTTTGAAGAGGAAATTGACCTTGCCCTTGGTTTCGTCGGTCTTGCCGCTGTAGGTGGTGTAATGCTGCGCCGCCTTGCGCATAGCCTTGAAGCGGTCAACGGTGGTTTTGAGGCTGCCCTTGAGCTCGGCTTTCAGCTTGTCGGCGCCCTCTGTCTTGAACTTCTTCATGCCGTCATTGAGCTGAACGCTGCCGTTATAGAGCTGCTGAATACCCTGAATCAGCGTACCGGTGCCTTCGTTGAGCGTGCCGAGACCGTCTTTCAGCTGTCCCGCGCCCTCGTCGAGCGACTTTGCGCCGTCGGAAAGCTGAGAAGCGCCGCTGCTGAGCTGTGAGGAACCGCCTTTGAGGGTGTCGGTACCGGATTTCAGCGCGCCGGTGCCTTCTTTGAGCTGTCCTGCGCCGGCGGTCAGCTGTGAGGAGCCGGATTTCAGCGTGTAGGTGCCGCCGAGAATCTCCTGTGCGCCGGCATTGGCGCTGTCCACACCGGCGGTGTACTCATACACGCCGTAGTAGAAGGCGCTGTAGCTGTCAAGCTGCGCTCTGAGCGCCTGCAAGGACTGTCTGCCGCCCTGTGCCTGCGCGAGTGCCTGGGCAATCTGCGCCTGCACTTCCTCGCTCTGCATGTTCTGTTCGATAAGCGCCTGCACCTGTTCGTCGGTTTTGGCTTCGAGAACGGATTCCATGCCCGTCATCTGTGCCGCAACGGCGGTCGTCACCTGTGCCTGAACCTCGTCGGGAACCTGACCGGCCGCCACCGCCGCGTCGTACTGCTCCAAGGTCATGCCGAGACCTGCCGCTGACAGCACGCCCTCCGTGACCTGCTTTCTGGCTTCACCTTCCACCGCCTGACGAATGACGTCGCGCTGGGCGCTGACCTGCGCCGAGACCGCCGCCTGCGCCTTCTGCTCGGCAAGCGCCTGCACGCTCTCGTCGCTCAGTCCGGCAATCAATTGGTCGAGAACAGTCTGGTAGTTTTCAACGGTCAGCGCCGGCGCTTCCAGCCCTGCCGCCGCAATCTGCTTGTTCGCTTCGGCAAGCAGGGTGTCGAATACCTGACGTGCGCCGCCCTGCAGCTGGGCGGAATTGGAGGAAATTGTGCTCAGTCCGCTTGCAAGCTGGCTGATATAGCCCTGCAGCTGCGCAACGCCGTTGTCGAGCGTACCGGCACCGGTGAACAAATCTCCCATGCCGCTGTCAAGCTGTGCCGCGCCGTTTTTCAAATCGCCCGCGCCGCTGTCAAGCTGCTTGGCGCCGCTGCTCAACTCATTCGCGCCCTGACTGAGCTGCGCGGTGCCGTCCTTGAGCGCCGCCGCGCCGTCATAGAGCTGTGAAACGCCGCTTGTCAACTCGCCCGATTTGCTCAGGAGCGTTCCCACGCCCTCATAGAGCTGAGAGGTGCCGTCCGCCAGCTTATCGACAGCGGAGGTGAATTCGTCGAGCTTCTTGTCGAGGTCATCCAGCTTCTTTTCCGCCTTTTCGGTGTCGAGGTCGCCGAACAAATCCGCCGTCGCGACGGTCAGGGTGGTCGCAAGCTCGTAGTCCTGTACCTCGGCGGTGATTTCTACATAGGCAGGGAGTTCAACGTCCTTCTTGTCGAGTCCGAGACTCTCCTGCATGCCCGGAAAAGCGAAGCCGGCGACATAAGTACGGGAGCCGTCGTTGACGACCTTGCCGTTGGTGACCTCCACATTGCGGAACTTGTCGTTATCGAGCATCATGCCGGTCAGCATAGCGAAAGGCACGTAGATTTTCTCGTCCTTGCCGTCGATTTTGACGGTCTCAAACTGACGGTTGGTGTAGTCAAAGCGAATCGTCACCTTGCCGCTCTTGCCCTTCAGCTCCTCGGCGGAAACCGGCTTGCCGTCGAGTGTATATTTCACGCTCACGCCGACGGGTAAGGTGCTCGCGTCGCCCTTGCCCTTGTAATAAATATCCTTGCCCTTCGCGTCCCACTGCATCATCTTTTTCTCGTCGATGGTGTAGCTCTCGTCGCCCTTGACATTTTCAATCTCGGTGAGGTTGGATTTATCGGTGAGCTTATCCGCCTTGCCGGTGTTCTTAATCCAGTCGCTGACGATGACCTTTTCCGGCGTGCCGTCCGCCTTGGCGATGACGTAGACGGTCTCGGTCTTTTCCAGTGCGTTTGCCGCGTTTTTGACGGTGGCTTCGGCTTTGCCCGCTGTCTGCTGATTGGCGGTCGCCGCAGGCGCGGTGCTCTCGGCTCCTGCGGAATAGGAAGCCACGCCCACGCCGCTGACCAGCACGGTCAGTCCCAGCGCACCGCTGAGCGCGCGCGAAAAATATTTGTTGAATTGCATATTGAAAACCTCCTGTAACGGGTGTGTTTTTTTATATTATTTCTTCTTGCGGAAGCCCAGGGTCGTCACGCCGATCACCTTGTCGAACAGCATGAACATCGCCGGCAGGAAAAGCACCACGCAGAACATGC
>CAMVTS010000069.1 GCA_947170465.1 uncultured Clostridia bacterium | reverse complement strand
TTTGTCAAACGTTGTCCTAAATAAATCGCATTTGGACTTTTTCTACAGTCTGAGGGGACGGCTTCCCAGCTGTCCCCTTAGTTTGTCGAAAAAAGTGGGATTATCGCACAAACCTTTCCTTGTGTCATTCTGAGCGTCAGCGAAGAATCTCGCTCAGAACATTTGAAACAATGCCTGAATCATCAGCGACTATCACACTTTGGAGTCCGAGATTCTTCGGGCGTTGCCCTCAGAATGACGCTACTCTAGGTTTTGCTCGTTATTCTCTGCCTTTTTAAGGTTTTGTATCCGGAGCTTCACGGATTCAGGTTAGAAACAGCGCGCCAAAGTTTCTGCGGAATGTAACCTATTCTATACGCCTGCATTGCTTTATTTTGTGTGCAAAATATACAATAACTACCCTTGACATTTTAACAAAAAATGATATAATTATAATTAATTTTGTGAATAATTTATTATTTTTTTTATGGAAAACTGAGCTTGAGTTTCAAGGATACTACACAATCAGCATCCTTTTTACGCCGGAAGCGTTCAGTATAAACGGAAACAGACGTTTCGTCGAATATGAATTCAAATGGAGGAATAAGGGCAAAGAATTATGAAAGACATCAGAAACGCAAAAAATGAATCTGCAGAGAGAACAATTGATTTGATACCGCTGCTTAAAGCACTGCTGAAAAAAATGTGGTTGATTGTTTTGGTTGGCGTATTGACAGGATTGGCTGTGTTTTTTATCACGAAGGTGGTTGTGAAGCCCACCTACCGCAGCGGATTTACGGCTTATGTCAACAATAAGCAGAGCCAGCAAAGCACCGATTATCTTACCAGCTCTGACGTCAGCGCTTCAAAGCAGCTGGTGCAGACATATAAAAACATTCTTACATCAAATACAATCCTGATGGCGTCCGCAAAATCAATTTCCGTTGAGCAGCCGTACGAAACGCTGAAACTCAAGGTTTCAACAGAAATTCAGGATGAAACAGAGATTATCGCTATTTATGTGGTCGATACCGATCCGAAATTTGCTTTTGAATACGCAGAGGCTATCTCCCAGACAGCGCCGCAATATATGGCAGAGATAGTGGAAGGCAGTTCTATGAAAATTATCGACTATCCGGTATACAACGAACTGCGCTATCAACCGAGCTATGTCAGGTTTCTGATTGTCGGAGCGCTTATTGGCGCTCTGCTGGTAGCGGTTTGGATTATCATTCGGTATTTTATGGATGATACAATCACCAATGAAGAAGATCTTGAGTCAAAGTTTGACATTCCCATTTTGGGTGTGATTCCGGATATTATCAAATCAACAGAAAAAGGCAGGGAGTATTCAGACTATGAATACGGCACCGCCACGCAAACAAGTGAGAGTAAAAATGAAAAAAAGTAAAAAGCGAAACACCATATTTGATCCCAAAAAAATGTTGCTGTCTGATAAATCCTCCTTCACCGTAAAGGAGGCATATAAGACGCTGAGAACCAATGTTATGTTTTCACTGCCGGGAAAAGGCAGCAAATGTCTTGGCGTTGTTTCTGCCGACCGCGGAGACGGAAAGAGCTCCGTCGCGATTAATCTGGCAATCAGCTTTTCGCAGTTGAAGAAAAAAGTAATTATCGTTGACTGTGACCTGCGTCTGCCGACGATTGCGTCAAAAATGGAGCTTGCAGCAACGCCGGGTCTCAGCAATTTTTTGTCCGGCAACCAGGAGAGCGATGCGCCGTTTATCAGGCGTGCTTCCCAATATGGCATTGATGTCATTACCTCGGGCGATATTCCGCCGGATTCCACAACGCTGCTTGGATCCAAACAGATGGTTTCATTTATCGAATTGCTGAAGAAGTACTATGATTATATTGTTCTGGATTTTCCTCCAATTAATATCGTCAGCGACGCGGCGCTGCTGTCGGCGATTGTAGACGGGTATTTGGTAGTTGTCCGTCACAACGAATCACAGTTTGCGAAAATCAACGAGACGCTGCGTCAGATGCAGTTTGCGGAAGCCAAAATTCTGGGCTTTGTTTACAACGGCAAGGATGAGCATAAGAAGTATTACCGAAAAGGAAAATACAGCCGCTATTACTACTATAGCAACTATTACTATAAGCGCAATGATTGACCGGTTTCTGTTCCGGTTGCACTACCCCAGGAGCATCATCAAAATAAGGGAATGGAACTATCAATATGTACACGGGAACGACAGTTATCACACCGTTCGAAAAAAAACTATATCTTGCCTCTCCGACTATGCACGGAGAGGAGCTTGTCTATATCAACAGGGCTTATGAGACCAACTGGATGTCAACCCTCGGGGAGAATATTGACGAGTCGGAGCGCCTGATAGAGCGTCGTACAGGCCGCAAACATGCCGTCGCTCTGACAACCGGTACCGCCGCAATGCATTTGGCAGTGAAGGCAGCCGGAATCACACGCGGAACAAAGGTGTTCTGTTCCGATTTGACCTTTGCCGCCAGTACGAATCCTGTCGTATACGAAGGAGGCATACCGGTTTTTATTGACGCGGAAACATCAACATGGAACATGGATCCCACGTCACTGGCGCTTGCTTTTCAGAAATACACCGATGTCAGGCATGTGGTGGTTGTCAATTTGTTTGGCACCCCCTGCCGGTATGAAGCTATCCGTGCTGTCTGCGAAAAGCACAGCGCTGTTATCATCGAGGACGCCGCGGAAGCGCTAGGGGCGTCATATCTTCACAAGCCTGCCGGAACGCTGGGAGATATCAGCGTTATCAGCTTCAACGGCAACAAAATTATCACCGGAACCTCCGGCGGCATGCTGCTGACAGATGATGATACGCTGGCTGCAAAAGTCAGAAAATGGTCAACGCAGAGCCGCGAGGACGCTCCGTGGTATCAGCACAATGAACTGGGCTACAATTACCGGATGAGCAATCTGGTTGCCGGAGTCATCCGCGGTCAGATGAATCATCTTGACGAGCATATCACCCGGAAAAAGGCGATTTATGACAAATATCAAAAAGGGCTTTCGGACTTGCCTGTTCAGATGAACCCTTTTGATGAGGCTCTTATGTCGCCAAATTACTGGCTTTCGTGCATGACGCTTAATCCGGAGGCGATGTGTGAACAGCACAGGGGCAAGCTAAAGCCCTCGTATGTACCCGCGCACGGAAAAAGCTGTCCGTCCGAGATTTTAGAAACGCTGAAGCGCTTCAACGCGGAGGGCAGACCGCTGTGGAAGCCTATGCATCTGCAGCCGCTTTATGCGAGCAATGATTTTATCAGTGCCGAGGACGATAACAGTGCGGATTTATTCCGGCGCGGGCTGTGCCTGCCGAGCGATATCAATATGACGGAGGAACAGCAGGAACGATTGATTGCCATCGTTCACGCGTGCTTTGAGTGAGAATATGTATGCGAAATGTATCAAAAGATGCCTTGACTTTCTTTTTTCCACGGTGGCGTTTGTGGTTTTATCTCCGCTCATACTTCTCTTGACGGTTACGGGAGCGTTGGCAATGCGGGCAAATCCGTTTTTTGTCCAGCCGCGCCCGGGAAAAAATGAAAAAATTTTCAAGCTGATAAAATTCCGTTCAATGAACAACCGGAAGGATGATCAGGGTCAGCTTCTTCCAAGCAAGGAGAGACTGACCCGTTACGGCGTTTTTCTCAGGAAAACCAGTCTGGATGAATTGCCGGAGCTTCTGAATATTATCAGGGGAGATTTGGCGCTTGTCGGACCGCGTCCGCTGCTTGTTAAATATCTTCCGTTATACAACGAACAGCAAAGGCGCAGACATGAGGTTCGTCCGGGTCTGACAGGCTACGCACAGGTGAACGGAAGAAATTCGTTGAGCTGGGAAGAAAAATTCAGACTGGACGTTGAGTACGTAGACAATATTACCTTTTCGGGTGATGTCAGAATTATCTTTCAAACTGTCAAAACTGTATTGAAACGAGATGGAATCGAGGGAAACAGCGCTGTCATCGTGGAGGAGTTCAAGGGATCTGCGTCATTACAATCTAAAGGATAGATATCATTGAAAATACTGTTTACTTGCGTTGGCAGACGCGTAGAGTTGATACAATGCTTTGTCAATGCCGCAAAAAAAGGAAATTATGAACTGGAAATACATGGAGCGGATTGTTCGGATACTGCACCTGCATTGTTTTTTTGCAACAAACGGCATCTGGTTCCGCGGATAGACGCGGACAATTATCTGGCAGTGCTGCTGGCTATCTGCAAGGAGGAAGCAATTGACCTGCTGATACCGACGATTGATACGGATTTGGTGCTGCTGAGCACCAACCGCGCCGCGTTTGATGAAGTCGGCACACGGCTGCTCCTGTGCGACGCCGGGCTGATCAGGCAGTGCCGCAACAAGCTGCTTTCAGTGGATTTGTTCCGGAACGCCGGCTTGAACGCCCCGGAGAGTACGGGGGACGTCACCAGCTACCGCGCAGGTTTTCCGGCATTCATCAAGCCGGTTGACGGCAGCTCCAGCATAGACGCGTATCGTGCTGACAATAGTGAGAAGCTCAGGCTGCTCGCTGAGGAAATTCCGCATTATATCATTCAGCCTTATATCAGCGGCGATGAATATACAATTGATATTTTCTGTGATTTTTCCGGAAATCCGGTTTACATCACACCGAGAAAAAGATTGGCAATGCGTTCGGGTGAGGTCATCAAGACAGAGATTGATATGGACGAAACCATTATCGGTGAAGCCGAGAAGCTGGTGGCGGCTATCAGACCGTGCGGCGCCATGACGATTCAGCTCATAAGAGAAAAAGCCACGCAGACAGACTGGTTTATTGAGATAAACCCCCGATTCGGAGGCGGAGCGCCTTTGACGATAGACGCGGGAGCGGACTCCGCGCTGGCAATTCTGCAGCTCCTCGACGGACAAAAGCTGAGCTATCAAAAAAACGCTGCCGAAGACGGAGCGTTATATCTGAGATTTGATCAGAGTATTAAAATTCACAGGAAAGAAGATGAAGTGATTGGGTGCTAAAATAAAAGCCGCCTTGTGTCTGGCAGTTATCACATCGCTGATGCTTTTCGCCGGCTGCGGCAGCAATTCCGCGACGCCCGATGAAGCAACTGCGGATTCAAGTGCAGCGATGGCGGTTCCGGTGTTTGACGTCAACACGGTCTACGGAAAGGTTCATTTTCCGGAACGCTGGAAGGACAAAGCAGAAATAAAGACTGACGACAAGAAAATTGCGGTGGAGATGAAAACCTCTCAGAGCGGAAGTCAGCCTGTTTTTGACATCTGCTTCGGAGAATCCAAAGGAAACCTGGTCGGAAGAATGAACAACGGCTCCACCGACGTCCGGGTTGTTACCTATGAGCCGGAAAAGGACGCCAAGCTCACAGAGCAGGAAAAAACAGATTATTATGTTATCATGGAGGATTTGAACTATATTCTGGAAAGTTTGAATAAAGACTGCGGAATGGAGTTTGTCCTTACCAATATGAAAGCCGCTCAGTAAAACGCGTATTTTGCCCTATTAACGAGGGCTGAAATATAGAAAAAGGAGGAAAATCTATGCGAAAAACACTTAGACGTGTTTTGGCTGTCAGCCTGTCGGCTGTTATGGCTGCCTCGGCATTCTCAATATCCGCGGCAGCATACAACGCAGACTACCAGTCCGAAACACACACCGTGTTCAAACACACGGCGCAGACACTCGCACCCGGCGTAGAGTACTACAACAACTACGCGATGTCGAGCGACAATAAGCAGATGGTTTACTACGTCACGACGGCAGACGTTACCCGTGACGACGTATTATGCCAGGTTGCTTACAAGGACATGCAGTGTGAAAACTATGGAATGTCCAAGTTGTCCGAACAGGTTGCGGTGGCAAATGCAAAGTACTCAGACCCGGAGAACGCTTCTCTGACCGAGTACGAAAAATCCGCGTACGCCAGTGAGAACTACGCGGTTGTATCCGCCTGCAACGGTGACGGCTACAACATGACCACCGGCGAACCCGGCGGCGCGCTGATTCTCGGCGGCAACATCAAGAAAGAATGGACAAAGAACGCAAGCAGCTCCATGTTCTTTGCCATGCTGAAGGACGGACGCGCTGTTATCGGCGAAACCGAAGAGGAGTGGGACGCTTACAAGGCTGATCCCGGTATTGCGGAAGCAATCGACTCCTTCGGCGGTTCCGCAAAACTGGTATGGGACGGCAAGGATACCACAGCAAACGCTTCCGGTTCCTATAACACCGACCGTCATTCCAGAACCATGCTCGGCGTCACTGCTGACGGCAAGGTTGTTATCGCGGTTCTCGATGGTCGTCAGGAGCCCTTCTCCTGCGGCGGTTCCATGCACGAGCTGGCTCAGATTATGATTGAAGCCGGCTGCGACCGTGCTTTTAACCTCGACGGCGGCGGATCCACCACCTTTATGGCACGTATGCCCGGCGAGGACAGCGCGGCGATTGTCAACCGTCCTTCCGACGGTTCTCCGCGTTCCATCTCCAATGGTCTTATCATCGCGACCAAGGCAAAGGTAAAGGACGAGGTTTCCAAGGTGGTTTACAGCCCCGAAACCGAGTACATTACGCCGGGCACCTCCATCAAAATCGGCACCACCACCTATGATGATGAAAACGCGCCGATTGCGAGACCTGCCAATCTTACCTTTACCACGACGGGCGGTACTTTTGAAAATGGCATTTTCACGGCTCCCAACGAGACCGGCGACGTCACTATCACCGCTGTTTCTAAGGGCAGGGAGATTGACCAGCAGGTTATCCACGTTGTTGTTCCCGATTCTCTCGCCTTCAATGAGTATGATGCGTTCTTTGAGAGACTGGGCAGCAAAACGCCCATTACCTTCACCGCGACTTACCAGGGGCAGGAAGTGACGACAAAGCCCGAGGACTTCGAGTTGGCTGTAACCAATACCACTGCCAACTACGAAGGCGAAATTCTGGGCAGCTTCGACGGCTTTATGTATGTTGCTCCTGCCGATACGGCGGACAATCAGACACGCTGCAAGACCGGTACCCTGACCGCGAAGGTGAAGGGTACGGAGGTTGAAGCGTCCAACGCTGTCAAATTCACCGACACCTATTATATGTCCCAGGGCTTTGAGACCGGCGGTCGTTACGCGGATCCGGTAGAAGCTTACAGCGGCGTTGCTATGCCGGAATTTGTTACCTCCGAGTATGTCACTGCCGAGACCGGTAAAGTTCACAGCGGCAACCGCTCTCTGGCAATTCATCTGGATTTCACCGGAGATATTGAGAACGATCAATACGGTACCGGCTATATGGCGGCAAGACAGCAGATAAGTGCTGTATCCGCTAATTTTGGCAAGAAGTTCGGTATGTGGATGTATATCCCTGAGCGTATCGACGCTGCGTTTATTCGTATCTTCAACGGTTCTGCCAATCTCGTCAACCTGATTGATACCGGTAACCTCCATCATGAGAAGTACGACGAAGGCGCGTGGCACTACTTTGAAGGCGATATCAGCGGCCAGAAGAGCTTCTCCTACGCGTTCCTGGAAATCTACGTCAGCGACCGTGACGGCGTGAATGACGGTTACTATTTCAAGGATGCCACCAACGTCAACAAGAAATTCACCCTTTACATCGACGACATCGGCTTTGACCGTACCTACGGCGGCTATGATATGCAGGATCCGATTTTTGGCGGCGTGACTGCATATACCACCTCCGGCGGTTCGGCTGTCGATCTCGGTTATCAGGATATTCCCGAAATTAACGCTTCTACTGTTTCCATCACCGCTGATGTGGACGATGACAGAGTGACCAATCCCTATACCGTTTCCGGTCTGGATTACAGCTCCGCCAAGGCTTACATTGACGGCGTGCAGGTAGACGCAAGCGCGGCGAACAACACCATTACCATTGAAGACATTACGCTCCCGAAGGGCGTTCACACCGCGCGTTTTGAAATCAAGGACAACGAAGGCGCAGAGGCGATTATTGTCAGACAGTTTAACATCACTGCCGGCAACGACAGCGCGCTGAAGCTCGTTTCCGAGACAGACGTCAATACCAAGGTAAACATCGGCTCTGTTCACTGGTTCGATATCGTAGCGGATGACATCAGCAAGATTCAGTCCGCTGACGTTGCGCTCGACCTCGACTGCTTTAACCACTGGCAGGATAATCGCATTGAAACCGCGAAGGGCTTCACCCATACCGCGAAAGTAGATGAAGAAACCAACACCCTGACGCTCCACATCGAGAAGGGCGAGGGCACTCCCGAAAACAATGTTCTGGCACGCATCCCTGTGAAGCTCTGGGAGAGCTACAAGGATCCGACCTCTCTGTTCGACTCCAAGTGCTTCTGGCCGGTAGCGATTGAAATCAAGCCTGTCAAGACAGCCGCTGTTCTGACTGACGGCTCTCAGACGACCTTCTCCTTCGCTAACATCCGTATTGATTCTGAAATCGACGGTAACTACGCGAAGCTCCTTGAAGAAGGCTACTTTGACGACGGCAAGACCTCATGGCACCAGCACACCCTTGAGTGGATTAACGAACCCTCAGACGCTACCTGCACCCATCCCGGTTCCCACGGTACGGCTTACTGCTCGGTTTGCGACGATATGGTTTACTACGATGAACCCGTAATGGGCGTCCACCACTACGAGTGGAACGCCGCGCAGCAGAAGTATCTCTGTAAGGATTGCGGCAAGGAAGCCGAGGGCTATCCCACTATCGAGGCATCAGGCACCGTCGGCAGCTTCAGCGACGGCGTTATCGAGGACGGCTGGGTCATCACCGAGGGTGAGGAGAACAACATCTTCTATCTCAATAACGGCGCTAAGGTTACCGGCAACCATGAGGTTGAGATGTTTGACGGCTCCGGCACCAAGATGGCAAAATTCAGCACGACCACTCCCTTTAACTATACCAGTCTGTTCACGGGCGGTATCAACAACGGTGACTATAAAGTCAAAATCTATGAGAACGGTGTTCTTTCTACAGGCGAAGGCGATCATCTGGTAACTGACGGCGCCAAGACGTGGATTGCCAACAAGGACGGTGAGAATGCCTACACCGGTACGGCAGTCGGTTTCTATGAAGTTGACGGATTAACTTATTGCGTCTATTACGGCAAAACAAGCACTCTCCAGAGTACCCTCAACGGTTGTCTGTGGACAGGTCCGCTTGACTACAGCAAGAATACCACCGCGACTACTGATAACTATTATATCCATGGTAAGCAGATGGAAGGCTGGACCTGCGTAAGCGGCGCGGCGCATGACGCTGACGGCAATCTGGTCACCGGCTGGAGAAACGCCGACGGAACGCCTGCCACAGTCGATATCAACGACCCCGAGACGATGGTCGGCAAGTACTGCTTCGGTACCGACGGTAAGGTGAAGATAGGCAATACTGTTGTCGCCCTCACCGACGATGTAAGTGAAAACAGATATTGCTCCTTCGGTACAAAGACCTCCTATCTGGATAACGTCGGTCAGTGCAAGGGCTTCTATGCCACCAACTCTGTTTCCGGCGGCGTGCCTTATGAGGCGGGTTATCCGAAGGCAGGCGGTTCATTCTTCCATATTTACTCCTACTATACCAACATGTATATAGACGGAGTAAAGGTTACCGGAAACGCATCCGGCATTGTTCCGGTGCGTTATACCGACGGTTATTACTATAACATCAAGGGTACATCCGGTTATGTTGTATCCCAGTATCGTCTGACAAGCAATTACTTCACACCTACCCACGCTTCATACAACAATAATATGGATCCCTGGTGGATTGAAGCGCGCTACACCGGCCTTGTAGTCGATACCACCAACGATAAGCACGGCTACGCAATCCTCGGCGAGCTCTTTGAGGGGTACACCCTGACAGACGGCAAGGTTTGCGATGAAAACGGACAGCCCATCAACAGGACCTTCCTCAATGGCTTTGGCGATCAGGTATTCTATGTCGACGGCGTCTATATGGGCGAAGGCAGAACCTTCTCTTTCGACGGCAAAGCATATACCGTTGTTGACAAGTTCGGCAAGGCTGTACCTTACAATGGAATTGTCAACGGCAAGTACTATATTGATGGTATTGAATCCGACAATGCTGTCTATGCCGGCAAGTATGTTGTCAAGGACGGCAAAGTCTGCGCCCTCAACGACGACAAGACAATTGGCGAGCCTGTCACCGGCGTTATCGGCGATACCTACTTCGAGGACGGCGTCGCTACCGAGAATCAGATTCTCGACGGTAAGCTCCTCAGCGAAAACGGCAAGCTCTATCGTATTGCGGACGGTCAGAAGGGCGAGCTGTTCACAGGTCTTTACAATGAGAGCTATTATGTTGACGGCGTTGCGACCGAGCATCAGGTGCTTGACGGAAAGTACGTCTTTATCGACGATATTCTCTACAACGTCAAGGCTGACGGTTCGCTCGGCGCCCGTGTCAGCGGCACTGTAGAAGGCACCAAGTATGCTTCCGGTAAGCCCCAGAACGGCTGGGTTGCTGACAAGTATTACTATGAGGACGGCAAGAAGGTTATCGGCGCGAGAGAAATCGACGGCAAGGCATACAAGTTCGATAACGACGGTCTGCTCGAAGGTCCGTACAACGGCATGCTCTATGATGAAGCGGCTGACGTCTATCGTATGTATGATCAGGGCGTCCGCATCAACGGCTCCAACGAGTTTGGCAGTTGCGTTGACGGCGTTCCGGTTGACGGCTGGTATGCCAACGAGTATTACTTTGTCAACGGCAAGTATCTCACCGGCGTTCAGGAAGTTGACGGCTTCTATTACGACTTCGGCGAGGACGGCAAGGGCGATTCCTTCACCAAATACACCGGCGTCTTTGAGAAGGACGGAAAGTATTTCTACAGCCAGAACGGCGAACTCTCCGACGGCTGGAAGAACGTTGACGATATCTGGTATTACTTTGGTCCTGACTGCAGTTCTGTTCCCAAGTACAACAACGGCAAGGTCACCTTCTTCTTTGAGCCCAACGGTCAGCTGAAATCCGGTCAGTGGTACAACGACGGCAATGGTTATCGCTACTATTACGGTCCCGATTACTATCGCTGTGCAAACGCTGCCCGTGTAAACTGGCAGGTCATTAATGGCGAAACCTATGCGTTTGATGTGAACGGCTACAGATATACCGGCATCAGCGCTATCAAGGAATACGTTTACGATACGCCTAAGCTCTATGAATTCACCGACGAAGGCGTATTGGTTGGCGCTTACAACAACGGCGAGACCGGATTTGTTAAGACGGCGCAGAATGAAACCTACTACGTAGTTGACGGCGAATTGAACCACGCCGGTCTTATCAAGGTTGACGGCGATTACTACTATGTTGACTCTGAGTGCAGAGTTGTAAGCGACTGCACCAAATACATCGTAAAGACATGGACCAATGACCTTGTACCCGAAGGCACCTATTCCTTCGGTCCTGACGGCAAGATGCTGAATCCGCCTCAGGAGGAGCCGGAAGTCACTTACGACAACGGTATCTACGAGATTAACGGCGTGAAGTACTACTTCAAGGACGGCGAGAAGTTCCACGCCGGACTGATTGATGTTGACGGCGACTTCTACTACATTGACTCCGAGTGCAAGGTAGTTACCGACTGCAGCAAGTATATCATGAAAGAATGGGCGAACAATCTTGTACCCGAAGGCACCTATTCCTTCGACGCTGACGGCAAGATGATGAACAAGCCCGTTCCCGAGCCGGTTGTAGAGTACGGCACCGGTATCTACGAGATTAACGGCGTGAAGTACTACTTCAAGGACGGCGAGAAGTTC
>CAMVTS010000068.1 GCA_947170465.1 uncultured Clostridia bacterium | reverse complement strand
GTTTGCGCTCGGTTTTACGGTCATGATGATTTTGGATATCACTTTGGGATAAAAAATCAAGTTGATTCCATTACAGTCTGATGACAGAGAGCAGTTTATTCTCGACAATCAAGAAGCGTTCAATTACGGCGCGTTAGAAGAATTCGGACTGCGTGATGATCATTTTGAAGAGAACGGAGAAATCATCTCCCGTCAAACAATCGAACAGAGTATGAAAACTACAAAGCCAACACCCGAAAAGGCGTTGATGTGGAGTATATCCCAACAGCAAAATCCGCATAAGAGAAAAGGTGAGCAGGCACAAAACCTGCTCACTACATACAAATCGGATGAAATTGAATAAAAAATGAGTGTTGATAACTTAAGTCCGTTATCAACACTCATACTGGTGCAGGTAACAGGACTTGAACCTGCATGAAATTGCTTTCACATGGACCTGAACCATGCGCGTCTGCCAATTCCGCCATACCTGCAAATATAAATCCTTCTGATTTTTACACGGTGAAGGAAACCGAGGCGGCGCTTATCGCGTAACCCACAAGTGTTATTATAACAAAGAAAAGCCCGGTTGTCAAGAGTAAAACCGGGCTTTTTGCAAAATTAATTAAAACAATCGTACTTCCCGATATCGCACAGCAGGATTTCGTGGCAGCCGAGACGGGTGCTGAGCGGAGCGAGCTCCATGTAGTCGCCATAAAGAAAACGCAGGTATTCGTCGTATTTCTCCGGAACAGGAAGCATGTAGCCTTCAAAGTCGATATAAACGACGCGGTCAAGCAAATTTGCCGGAAAAACTCCGTTATACACATTTCTGCCCATGCCGTCATAGAGAAACTTCGCGTTCTTTTTTCTCTTAAAGAATGAAATGGTATGATTCATCAGCCACAGGCTGAACCGCAGAGGGAAAAGGCGCACGCAGAAATTGGTGAAAGCCGTCTGGATTTTGCTGCCGTTTTCGGTTTTGCGGTGATTCCATTTGTTAAAAACCAGCGCGCGTGTAAAAATTGTCATCGCCAGATGAACCTTCTGACCGAGCTTCGAGTTTGCCGTCTTGTCATGACAGAAGATATCAAACGCAATGCCGTTGTGCATGCTTTTATGTTCCTTGGCGAAGCCGGTGGCAAAGGTGGTGTCGTCGATTCTCAGCTTGGCGAATTCGTAGAAGCAATTTTTATCCGTCTTGCTTGACTGGAACGTCATATTTGCCGGCAGCTCGGAAGCGGCAATCTCACAAAATTTATCATAATCCTCACGGAGCATCATGATATCGGAATCGTCGTCCCAGGGAATAAAGCCCTTGTGACGAATTGCGCCGAGCAGGGTGCCGCCGCCGAGAAAATACTTGATATCATGCTTGCGGCAGATTCTGTCGACCTCCAGCAGATAGGCGAGCTGAATCTTTTGAATCGCGCCGAGTCTTCCGTCGTGCGTGTTGGGCAGGCGCATACCCTTGGCGTCGGGCATGTAGCTCATGACGCAGAGTTCGAAGGCGGTTTCGAGCTTGATAGCCGCCGGACAGCCGCAGGTGTCAATCTTGCTGGCAGAAATCGCGCAGGCGTTGACTTCCTGATGTTCGCCCAGCGTGATGGCTGCCTGCTTATCATAAATGTCATGCAATAAAGCGGCAGCCATGCCGGTAGAAACCGTCGCGTTGACACCTGTGACATTGTAAACCTGATTCTTTTCCAATGTTGTCATGGAAAAAACAATGGCGCGGAACACATCGGTGATGTAGACAAAGCTGTATTTTCTATCGGACTGAAACAATTCAATCTTCTTGCCGCTGGCGACAGCCTGAAACACCTCGTCCATAAAACTGTCTATTCCCGAGCAAGCGCCCAGAATGATACCGGTGCGCAGCGTTGTCAGCGGAAAATCCTTCGCCTTTTTCTCGCAGTTGACGAGCGCCTCAAGGGTGCGCAGCAGTTGATTTTCCATATCTGCGGCGTTATCGACGTCGCTGTATTCATTTTCCGCATAAATCCGGTGCGCCTTGGGATTGCCGTAAACGCGGCTGTCGCTGAGCAGAATCAAATGCGCGCCGGTGCGCTGAGCGAGCTTGGTGACAGCCTGCACATCTGTGATTTCCTCGCGGAAGGTCTGCGAAAAAGACGCGGCGGTTTCGCAGCAGAAGCCGGTGTGGACGATAAAATCAACGTGCTTTAATTCTTCAAAGGAAGAATAATCAATCAGGTTCAAGTCATCTCTGAGAATCAGCCCGGCGTATAAATCGCCGAAATCCTTCCGGTCGCGCATGGCAAAGATGACCTTGATATTCAGGCCGCGCGTCTCATTCTGATAAAGCAGCGCATAGCAAAGACAGCGGGCAAGTGCATGCCCGCTGACCAGAATGGTTTTATTTCTGAGCTTTGCAAGCTGTTCTTTTTCAACCTGGGGCATTGCCGCCCAGTCGGCTTGAAATTCGTTTAGCTTGTTTTTAATCATTTTTTCTTCTTCTGACTTTCCTTGTAGTCCTGATAGACCTTGAGTGTTTCACCGGTGGGGCCGTCATGAATGACCGTGCCCTTGCGCAGATAGATGGAACGCGGACAGATTTCGCGGACGGATTCCGCGTTGTGACTGACGTAGAGAACCGTCGTGCCGGCGGAAATGATATCCTTGATTTTGTCCTTGCATTTTCTCTTGAAGCTCGCGTCACCGACGGAGAGCGCCTCGTCTACTACCAGCACGTCCGGCTCGATATTGACGTTAATCGCGAAGCCGAGACGCATTTTCATACCGCTGGAATACGTTCTGACCGGCTGGTCAATATAGTCGCCCAGCTCGGCGAACTCGATAATTCTTTCCTCAATCTGCTTGATGTAGGCGTCCTCCAGACCGAGAATATAGCCTTTCAGGTAAATGTTCTCACGTCCGGTCATCTCGGTAGAAAATCCGGCGGTCAGCTCCAGGAGCGCGGCGACCTTGCCGTTGACGACGATTTCGCCTTCATCAGGAAAGGCAACGCCGGTAATCATTTTAAGCAGCGTGGACTTGCCGGCGCCGTTATCGCCGACGATACCGACGGATTCACCGCGGTAAATTTCAAAAGAAACGTCGTTGAGCGCCTTGTTGGTCTTGGGATTGCGCGGCTTGAAGAACAGCGCCTTGAAGCGTGCCTGGTCGTTTTTGTAGAGAATATAGGTTTTGCTTACGTTCTTGAAAGTAATAATTGCTTCTGCCATACTGTACCTCCGTTAAAGCACGTCAGGGAGCTTTTTCCTGAGACGGTTGTAGTTGAAGATACCGAGGGCGAACACCACGACAAACTCCGCGAGGAAAATGAAAAACTCCGTCTTGTAGAACCAGAACGGTCTGTGATAGAGGAAGCAGTTGCGGTAGCCGTTGGCGAAGAAGTTAATCGGGTTGAGGAGCATGATAAACTTCAGCGGTTCCTTGAAGCTGTAGGAATCGTACATGATGCCGGACAGCCAGAAGATACCGGACATAATCGACACAATCAGGCTCTCGAAGTCCTTGCTGAACGCGGACATCGGCGCGGTAGACCACGACAGCGCCAGGAAAAACAAAAACATCATCGGGCAGTAGAAGAAGAACTGCAAATTATACCAGCTCGGACCGATAGCGAAGAAAACGTAGATGTACATAATCAGCACGAGCATGAGGTGTACATACAGTCTGGAGAGACCGGTGTAGGTGAGAATGGTGGAAACCGGAAACTTGACCTTGGTGATAAACTGCCGGTTGGTGCGCAGGGTTTTGGCGCCCTGAATAATGCTGTCCTGAATAAAGAACCACGGAATGATACCAATGAACATAAAGGTAAAGAAGTCAATCGAGAACGGCTCATGACTGCCGAGATTGACGTGCATGGTTCTCATGGTCTTGATGCCGACCGAGAAGGCGAACCAGTAAACAAAGATGGTGAACGCCGGTTTGACGACTGCCCAGCCGGGGCCGATAACAGCGCCTTTATATGTTTTAATCAGCTCGTTTTTCGCGAGCAGAAAGATTTGTTTTCCAAATCCCTTGTGTTCTTTGAAAATCGAAGTAATCGAATTAGCCAAAAAACAACCTCCGTTTCATATCATCAAAAATAGTAATCTCTCAGTTGAAAAAAGTGAAAAAACCCGCTAAACACCACCTCCTGATTCTACATACTATTATATAGCATTTCCTCTATTTGTCAATCATTCTCTGTGCCAATAATCCGCTCATGCGGCAAAATATAATTGTGAAAAATCGGTTGACAAAGCACAGTTTTGCTGTTATAATAAATCATGTTGCGTTATGCGCCAAAGGAGCGCCGCGACAAATCCTTGCGGAGCAATCCGCCATAATGTCCAGAAGGAGGTGCAAAAAATGGCAGTTACAGCAAATTACGAGACCGTAATGATCGTTTCAATGAAGAAGGGCGAGGAAGGCATTCAGGCTATCGTCGAGAAGTTCAAGAACCTCATTGAAAAGCATGCCACTTTGAAGAATGTAGACGAGTGGGGCAAGAGAAAGCTCGCTTATCTCATCAACAAGGAAAGCGAAGGCTATTACGTTCTCTTTGATTTTGAGAGCACTGCTGAGTTCCCTGCGGAGCTTGACCGTGTATACAAAATCACAGAAGGCGTTATGCGTTCTCTCATTATCAAGAAGGAAGACGAATAATCACATGGTAGGGGAGCAATCCCTGAATTACGAAAGGATGAAAGCATGTTAAATCGCGTAATCTTAATGGGCAGACTGGTTTCTGATCCCGAGTTAAAGACAACCAACTCAGGCTTGAGCGTTACCAGCTTCCGTATCGCTGTTGACCGCAGCTATGTCAAGAGCGGCGAGGAGCGCAAGGCGGATTTTATTGATATCGTCGCGTGGCGCAATCAGGCGGAGTTTATCTGCAAGTATTTCGGCAAGGGAGCCATGATTGCCGTGGAAGGTCAGCTTCAGAGCAGAACCTATCAGGCAAAGGACGGCACCAACCGCTACGTGGTAGAGGTTGTGGTCGACAACGTGTCCTTTACCGGCGAGCGCAGGAACGACAATTCCGGCTATCAGCAGCAACAGTACGGCGGCAGCCAGTACGGTTCCCAGCCGTCCTATCAGAACCAGAACTACGGCAGAGCGCCGCAGCAGCCGGCTCAGAGCTTCCAGCAGCAGCCCGCGTCCTATCAGAACGGCAGTGATTCCGATTTTCAGGAAGTGCCGCTCGACGACGATTTACCATTCTGATTCAGAGCTTAACGAATTGAACATAATTCTCAACGAAAGGAGAACCTCAAAATGGCTGACAGACCTAACAACCGTGGCAGAAAGAGCCGCAAGAAGGTATGCGGTTTCTGCGTTGACAAGGTAGAGCATATTGATTACAAGGATATCGCGCGTCTTCGCCGTTACATGTCCGAGAGAGGAAAGATTCTTCCCCGCCGTGTAACCGGTACCTGTGCAAGACATCAGCGTGACCTCACCACTTCCATCAAGCGTGCGCGTCACCTCGCTCTGCTTCCTTACACCGCAGACTAATTGAATCAAAATCATCAGGGACAGGCTTTCGTGCCTGTCCTTTTTTCACCAAAAAACGACGGGCTGACTTCGGCAAAAAGTCAGCCCGTTCAACCTTTTATTATTTCGCTTTGTCGGCAATACAAGCGTCAAGCGCTCTGATAATCGCTTCCTTGTCCATGCCTCTGCCGATAAACACCAGCTTGTTGACTCTGTCGCCGTAAACCGGGTGCCAGCTCTCCTGAATATCGGGATTCATGCGCAGAATTTCCTGACGGTCCTCCTCAGGGAAGGTGGCAATCCAGTTGCCGTCGTCGGTCGCGGTTTTCTGTCTGCCGCTTTGCTCAAAGATATAGGCGGTGTCGGGATTCTCGATAATCCAGAACAGACCCTTGGCGCGGATGATCTCCTTTGGCCATTTCTCAAAGACAAATTCCTCGAATTTCTCCTTGGAGAAGGGCTTCACGTTCTGATACACAAAGGTTGAAATGCCGTATTCCTCAGCTTCACCCTCGTCATGGTGATGATGGTGGTGATGGTGATGACCGTGCTCATGTTCCTCATGCCCGTCATGGTCGTGATGGTGTTCATGCTCGTCATGGTCGTGATGGTGTTCGTGCTCCTCGTGGTCATGATGGTGTTCGTGTTCCTCGTGCTCCTCGATATCCTCGGAGTTTTCACCCTCCATCTCCATTGCCTTGACCCATCCGGCGCTCTGGATAATCGTTCTGTAATCAAAATTGTTGGTGGAGAGAATTTCCTCCACGTCCACCTTGCCGTAGGTGGTCTCAATAATCTTCGCGTCGGGCTGCAGCGCGCGGATAACCTCGAGCACATCCGCCTTTTCCTGTTCGGTCACCTGGTCAATCTTGTTGAGAATAATGGTGGTGCAGTATTCAATCTGCTGAATCAGCAGATTCTCAATATCTTCCTCGTCCAGATTCTCCTTCAGCAGAGAAGCGCCGGAGCCAAATTCATCCGCCAGACGGTTCGCATCGACGACGGTGGTAATGCTGTCCAGATACGCGACAGCCGGCAGACCTGCCTGCGGATTGGTTCCGTCAAGCATGCAGATGGAGCCGGCAATCGGACCGGGCTCGCAGATACCGGAAGCCTCAATCAAAATGTAATCAAACTTGCCGGAGGTGGCAAGCTCGACGATCTGCTTCATCAAATCGACTTTCAAGGTACAGCAGATACAGCCGTTCTGCAGCGGCACCAGGTTTTCGTCCTTCTGCGTTACCGCGCCTCCCTTGGCAATCAGGCTCGCGTCAATATTGACCTCGCCGATATCGTTGACAATCACCGCCACCTTGTAGCCCTTCTGATTGGAGAGTACATGGTTCAGCACGGTGGTTTTGCCTGCGCCCAGATAACCGGTCAGCAGAGAAACCGGCACGCGCTTATCAAATCTTCTGCTCATATAATATCACCTCGTTTTAATTTTCATCCCTTATCATATACCTAAATGAAAATTTTTGCAAGTCCCACTTGACAAATACCCCGTGGGGGTATATAGTAGAGATAGAAACTGAGGTGATTTCTTGGAACAGACCTGTCACTGTCATAAAACGAAGAAACGCGATGAAGCGGAGTACAAGCGCCTGCTCAACCGTCTCAGCCGGATAGAAGGACAAATCCGCGGCATCCGCCGCATGGTCGAGAACGATGCCTACTGTCCGGATATTCTGATTCAGGCTTCCGCGGTCAGCGCCGCCATCAACGCCTTCAACCGCGAGCTGCTCTCCGCGCATATTCACACCTGTGTGGCAAATGATATTCGTGAAGGCAAGGACGAAGTGATTGACGAGCTGGTCGATACGATTCAGAAGATGACGAGGTGAGCGCATGGAACAGTATACTATCACCGGCATGAGCTGTGCCGCCTGCAGCGCGCGTGTGGAAAAGGCGGTGTCGCAGCTGGACGGCGTGTCCGCGTGCTCAGTCAATCTGCTGACCAATTCCATGGGCGTTGAAGGCACCGCCACGCCGCAGGAAATTATCGCGGCTGTGCAAAAAGCCGGCTACGGCGCTTCTGTCAAAGGTGAGAAAAAAGCCGCTGCCGCTTCCGGTGATGACAGCTTCAAGGACGCCGAAACGCCGAAAATTCTGAAACGCCTGATTGTGTCTCTGGTGTTCCTGCTGATATTAATGTATTTCTCCATGGGGCACATGATGTTCGGGTTTCCGGTGCCGCCGTTCTTCCATGACAATCCGGCTGCACTCGGCTTGCTGCAATTGCTGCTCGCCAGAATCGTCATGGTGATTAACCGGAAGTTCTTCATCAGCGGCTTCAGGGGCTTGCTTCATCTTGCGCCAAACATGGATACCCTTGTCGCGCTCGGCTCCGGCGTATCCTTTTTATATAGTACCGTCACCCTGTTCCGCATGACGGCAGGCGAGAGCGGCTTGATGCATGAGCTCTATTTTGAATCCGCCGCCATGATTCTGACCTTGATTACGGTCGGCAAGCTGCTCGAAGCACGCGCCAAGGGCAAAACCACCGACGCGCTGAAAAGCCTTGTCAAGCTCGCGCCGACCTCAGCGCTTGTCATTCGCGACGGCATCGAAACCGAAATTCCGGTTGAACAGGTGCAGACCGGCGATATTTTCGCCGTTTATCCCGGCAGCAGAATTCCTGTAGACGGCGTAGTGCTTGAAGGCATCGCGGCTGTGGATGAATCCGCCCTGACCGGTGAGAGTGTTCCGGTCAACAAAGAGGAAGGCGACACGGTTTCAGCGGCGACCATCAACCACACCGGTTTTCTGAAATGCCGGGCAACCAGGGTAGGGGAGGACACCACCCTTTCCCAGATTATCAGGATGGTCAGCGACGCGTCGGCAACCAAAGCGCCAATCGCCAAAATTGCCGATAAGGTTTCCGGCGTTTTCGTGCCGACCGTTATCGGAATCGCGATTATCACGGCGGTTATCTGGCTCATAGCCGGACAGAATCCTGGTTTTGCGCTGTCACGCGCCATTTCGGTGCTCGTTATCAGTTGTCCGTGCGCCTTGGGACTCGCCACGCCGGTTGCCATCATGGTCGGCAGCGGCGTTGGCGCGCGCAACGGCATTTTATTCAAAACCGCCGTTGCGCTTGAGGAAACCGGCAAACTGGAAGCGATTGCGCTTGACAAAACCGGCACTGTCACCACCGGCGAACCGAAAGTCACCGACATTTACCCGGTAGATATTTCTAAAAAGGAATTATTGCAATATGCCGCTTCTCTGGAAGCCAAGAGCGAACATCCTTTAGGGAAGGCAATTGTCCGCTATGCCGAGGAACGCTCCCTGAAACTAAGCGACGTTACCGGTTTCACCATACACAGCGGCAGCGGCTTGGAAGGAACGATTGGCGGCGAATCCATTCACGGCGGCAACCGCGCCTATATGGAGCGATTCTTCGTCGTGCCGGAAGGTGCTATGAGCCGGGCGGAAGACTATGCCAATCAGGGTAAAACGCCACTATATTTCTGTAAAGGAAATAAAACCATCGGCATTATCGCTGTCGCCGACACCATAAAGCCCGAAAGCCCGTCCGCTATCGCGGAACTGAAAAGGCTCGGCATGAAGGTCGTCATGCTCACCGGCGACAATGAAAAAACAGCGCATTCCATCGGTGCAGAAGCCGGCGTTAGCGAAGTAATAGCCGGCGTATTGCCGGACGGCAAGGAGAAGGTTATCCGTGAATTAAAAGCGGAAGCCAAAACCGCTATGGTAGGCGACGGCATCAACGACGCGCCTGCGCTGACCTCGGCGGATATCGGTATCGCCATCGGCGCCGGAACAGACGTTGCCATTGACGCAGCGGATGTCGTTCTCGTCAAGAGCCGTCTCAGCGACGTGCCGGCTGCCATTAAGCTCGGCAGAGCTACGCTCCGCATTATCCGGCAGAATCTTTTCTGGGCGTTTATCTATAATATTATTGGCATACCGCTGGCGGCGGGTCTGTTTATCCCGATTTTCGGATGGCAGATGAATCCCATGTTTGGCGCGGCAGCCATGAGCCTGTCGAGCTTCTGCGTCGTCACAAATGCCCTGCGCCTGAATTTTGTCCGAATCTATCCAAAGGATAGTAAAAATAGTATACCAATAGAGGAGAATGAAACGATGAAAGACAAAGGAGTAATTGAATTAGTAATCGAAGGCATGATGTGCCCGCACTGTGAAGCAAGAGTCAGGAACGCGCTCGAGGAGCTTCCTGATGTGGAATCCGCCGAGGTAAGCCACGAAAAGGGTATCGCAAGGGTGACAGTCACCGCGCCGGTTGTGCACGAAGTCCTCAAAGCAGCCGTCGAAGCCCAGGGCTACAAAGTTATCAATTAATTTGCATAAATAACCGCACCTCTGTCCATACTAAGGACGGAGGTGCTTTTTTATGAGCAAATATGAAAGAAAAAGAAAGAGAAGCCGCCGTGAGAATATCGGCTTTTACGCAGCCTTGTCTGTATGCCTGATAGCCGTGTGCATGGCAGTCTATTCCACATACAACACGGTCGTCAACCCAACCGGCGGCAAGCTGACAACAACCCCAACGCAGGCACAGCAGGTCAACAAACCTGTCACTGGCGTCAGGGAGACCTTTCCGGAGATAACCACCGAGGAACCGGCAGAGGAACCAGCGACAGAGAACATCGTCACGACAGTTCCTACCATCGTGGCGGAAAAAGAAACACAGTCAACCGAAGAAACGACCAAGAGCAACAATCCGGCGCTTCAAACCATGCTTGCGGCTGACTTGCATCTCAGACAGCCGCTTGAAAAAGCGCTGATTATCCGTCAGTACAGCCAGGAGAGCGTCTATTTCAAGAATCTGAACGTCTGGAAACCGCATCTCGGCGTGGATTATGCCGGACAGCTCGGCGACAAGGTCTCCGCCATGACCGGCGGCGAGGTGACGAAGGTCACCGACGACAAGCTGTTCGGAAAAACCGTCGAGGTCAGCATCAACAACGCCGTCTGCGTTTACAGCGGACTCGGCTCCGTTTCCGTTAAGCAGGGCGGCAGGCTCAATCCCGGTGACGAAATCGGCACTGTCGGTTCTGTCCCGTTTGAAGCCAGCGACGAACCGCATATCCACATCGCCGTCAAGATTAACGGCACCTATGCCGACCCGCTGAATTTCATCGGCAATGATGAATAAAAAACAAAAAACAGCATACACTATGAATGAAAGCCCTCGTTTCGTTTCAGGGGCACAAAAAAAGGGCAGGCGCATTTCAGCACCTGCCCGAATTTTTGATTTTATGTCAACGAAGAATCGCCGTGCAATTTTCGGTTAATCTTTCCTTTTGGGAGAGAACTTACCGCTCGCTCTCGTGCCATTCCTCATTGCCGAAGATAAAATCATCAATGTCCATGACGACAAATCTCATCATTGTCACCTCCTTTGTTGTATTGTCAATAATACAGTATATTCAGGAGATGCCAAAATATGCCTAACCGACGATATTCAAATAATCGGTAATCAGCTTCACAGCCTGGTCGGTGTCCAGCTTGGTTGTGTTGATACACAAATCATAGTTTTCGACCTGACCCCATTTTTGTCCTGAATAAAAACTGTAGTAGTTTGCTCTGTTTTTGTCTGTTTTAATAATCGCCTGTTTGGCTCTTGCCGGCTCGATATCGTGTCTGGCGATAGCTCTGCGGATTCTGCTGTCGATATCCGCGTAGATAAATACCTTCACAACGCCGGGATATTCCTTGAGAATGTAATCCGCGCATCTTCCAACAATCACAAAGGATTCCGTTTCGGCTTTTTCTTTAATAATTCTGTGCTGCAGCAGATAGAGCTTGTCGTTGACCGGCAAATCGTCCATTGGACTGGATAAACCGTTGCCATAATTATACAGACCAACAGAAAGAGAATAGAGTAAACTGTTGGCAGGCTTCTCGTCTGCCTTCTCAAAGACCTCGGGAGCAATACCGCTTTCCTTTGCAGCGAGAGAAATCAGCTCCTTGTCGTAAAAACCGATACCCAAAGCTTTCGCAAGCGCATTGCCAATATCATGACCGCCCGAACCATACTGTCTGGTAATGGTAATGATTCTCTTACTGCTCATATAACTCACCTCAGTCTTTGGAACTACATATTAATTTCTAATATGCAATTATATAATAACACAATTTTTGAAAAAATCCACAACAAATTTCACCAAAAGAAAAACTTTGTACAAAATAACTAAAGCAAAATCGCCCAAGTTAGTGCTATCGACGAACAAGCAGGTAAGACGATATAAATTTATACGGAAAAAGGCGTGAAAAAGTGGATAGACAAAGCGTTTTGTATAAAGATGACAAACAGAAATTGCTTTTTTTAACAGAAAAGTGGAAAAGGAAAAATCAAGAAAAAAACTGTTGACTTTAAGGAAATCCTGTATTATAATATCAACAATGCTTTTGAAAAGCAAACAATACAAAATCCGGACAGTCAGGAAAAATTGAAAAAATTTCAAAAAAGTCTTGA
>CAMVTS010000067.1 GCA_947170465.1 uncultured Clostridia bacterium | reverse complement strand
TTTTTTGAAAAAGCCGCAACATAAACCAACTTACGATTGCCGATTCTCCGGCTAAGCTGATCATGCAAAACTATGAGAACGATTCCTCCATTAGCTTTTCAACACGGAGAATGGTGGAATCAGAAAGTCGGGAATTGGTAAGGCTTCCTGTGCTTTTTTTGGATTCCTGTTTTTTTCGAGGTTTTTGGTATCAAGATGTCATTTTTCTCTTGACTTTTTGAAAAATAGTCATTATAATTATTTTAATTCATCTTGCAAAAAACTATTTTCCATCTTAATATAGTATTACATAGGCAAACCTGTCGAAAGGCGGGGACGCAAAGCTAAGGTATCTGTAGCGTTGATGAAACGTATGATAGACCAGCCGCGATTTAACGAATTGCGGCTGGCTTTTTTGTTTTAAGGGCGGTGATTGATTGAATCAAGTATTACGTGAAGAAAAGAAATTCCTTATCAGCATAGCCGAATTCCGCAGCACCGGCGCCAAGCTGGAAAAGGTGCTGCGGCAGGATTCGCACAACGGCGTGCACGGCTATATGATTCGTTCCTTGTATTTCGATACGCCGTATGACACGGATTTTTTTGAAAAAATGGCAGGCGTGGAGCTGAGAAGAAAAATCCGCCTGCGGTGCTATGACCCTAAGCATGATTACGCCATGCTGGAGATGAAGCAAAAGCAGGGCGCGCGTCAGCTGAAGCGTTCGCTGCGCGTCAGCCGTGAGGACGCCTGCCGGTTAATCGAGGGCGACTATGAGCGGCTGCTCCGGTATCAGGAGCCGTTCGCCGCGGAGATTTACGGGCTGATGAAGGCGCGCGCGTATATTCCCCGGACGATTGTCCAGTACAACCGCAAGGCGTTCGTCGCCAGGGAAAACAGAATCCGCGTGACCTTCGACAACCGCATTGTCTCAACCGAAAGCAATTTTGACCTGTTTTCGGAGCGTTTGAACATGAATCCGGTGCTTGACCCGTATGATGTAGTACTGGAGGTCAAGTATAACGGCTTTCTTCTGAATTATATTCAGAGCCTGCTTAATTGTATCGACAAAAGCGAGCTGTCCGTCAGCAAATACGTGCTGGCGCGTCAGAACGCCTATCAAACCCACCTGTGAGGAGAATTGAAAATGAAAGATAAGCTATTTAACCTTTTTCAGACAACGGGCGAGCTGAGCATGGAGAGTATCATCTTTAATATTCTTGTTTCAGCCGTTTTAGGCATGTTTATTTTTGTGTCCTACATGATTACCCACAAAGGTACGATTTACAGCAAAAAATTCAACGCCTCTCTGGTGGTGATGACGGTGCTGACCGGAACCGTTATGACGGTCATCGGCAACAACATCGCGCTCTCACTCGGTATGGTCGGCGCACTTTCCATTGTGCGTTTCCGTACCGCCATCAAGGACAGCCGCGATACCATCTATATTTTCTGGACGGTGATTGCCGGTATCTGCTGCGGCGTAGGCGATTATCTGGTTGCCGCCGTTGGCAGCGCCGTTACCTTCCTGATTCTGCTGATTCTCGGGCTCATCAAGAACGACAACCGCATGCTGATTATCATCCGCGGCTCGCGCAGCCGTCAGTCAGCCATTCAGGCACACATGTTCTCGACGTTCAAGCGCAAGGCGATTCTGCGCGTCAGAAACACAGACGAGGAAACTGTTGAGTTTATTTACGAGGTGAGTGTCAATCAGCTCAGACATGTTGAAGAACAGAACGGCAACCAGACTGACGCCCTGTATAACCTTGGCGGCATTGAGTACGTCAACATTGTCATGCAGAACGACGAGGTGTCCAACTGATATGAAACGGTTCACAGCCTTGCTTTTGCTCGTCTGCTGTCTGCTGACCGCCTGCGGTCAAAGGCCTGCGGCGCCGGAAAAACTGTCGGTCAGCCTTGCAGACGGCGCGGCGGTTATCCAATGGGCGCAAAGCGCGGAAGCGGAAACATATCGCCTGTACCGCCGCGGTCTGAAGGATACTGACTACAAATTCATTTTCGATTCCGGCGGCGATGAAATCACCTATACCGACCACTTTATCCACAGCGGCGAGACGTACACCTACAAGCTGGAAATCATCGGCAAAAACGGTATTTCCGACGCGCTGGAGAGCAGCCTGTCCGTACCGGGAGAAAAGATTGTACCGGTCAGGAAAGCGCCCGTGACGCCGGTGATTGACTACGTAACCCCCATGGACGTTTACACGGCGGTAGTTGCCGTCCGTCCGCAGGAGAACTGCACCTACGAATTTTATCGCGCCGCTTCCGAAAACGGCGACTATTCGCTTGTCACAACGCGCGACGAGCCGTTTTTATACGACGAGCACATTGATAAAAGCATTAACTGGTACTACCGCGTCCGCGCTGTCCGCGACGGCATCGAAAGCGAGCTGAGCGCGCCGCAGAAAACCGGCTACAACGCCAAGAGCACTTTTGGCGTGCCGGTGCTGATGTACCACGAATTTGTCACAAAGGAAGATTTGAACGACGGCATCGCCTTTGACGAATACGCCGTCTACGCGGACGAATTTGAAAGCGACCTGCAATGGATGCAGAAAAACGGCTATACGACCATCACGACCAACCAGCTGATAGAATATCTCAACGGCAAGGGGAAACTGCCCGAAAAGCCGATTATCATCACCATTGACGACGGTAAATACGGCGTATACAAGCGCGCCTGGCCGCTGCTGAAAAAGTATAAAATGAAGGCAGTGCTCTCGCTGATAGGCTATGAGATTGATAGCGCCACCACTGCGCCGGACGCGCGTTCAAAGAGCGATGCACCCTACTGCACCTGGCAGGAGCTTGCCGAAATGTCTGATTCCGGAGAAATCGAAATGATCAGTCATACGGATAAGCAGCATTATTTTTCACACGACGGCCGCTGCGGAGCGAGCACAAAGGACGGCGATACCATGGCCACCTTTCTGGCGATTGCGCAGAAGGACTACTCCGATATTACGCGCAGCTTCCGCACCCATCTGCACACAACGCCCGTCGCTATGGCGTATCCCTATTCCGAGCGAACGGAGCTTTCCGACGAGGCGTGGCTGCAAAGCGGCTATAAGCTGCTTTACGGCGGCAATTATGAGAATATCCGCATCAGCCGGACCAACTACTTTATCCGTGAGGCGGGCTTAAACAAAAAATCCGCAGTGCTGCGCAGAGTCGCCCGCATGACGGGACGCGACATTACAAGCTGGATTGATTATTAACCGCATGGCAGCGATTGACAGAAAGGCGGTGTATAGATGAAAAACAGAATTATCGGCATCATCCTCTGTGTGGCGCTGCTGATTACCGGCTTCGCCGCGCACCTGCTGATCCATCCGGAGAAGCTGCGCGTGCACCAGCATCTGGCGGCAGCGGAAAAGGCGGCTTGCACCGACCACAGCGGCGACGTGTTTTGCACCCACCTTCCGCTCATTCAGATTGAGACGGACGAGGCGATTCCCGGTGCGCCTGTGATGGACGAACGGGGACACCGCACCGGCTATTCCACTGCCAAAGACGGGAGCGACCGCATTGTTTCCACCGTGAAAATAACCGACCATGAAGCCGAAAACAACCACCTCACCGACGCGCCGACGCTGGAAAGCCTGGCGACCATTCACCGGCACGGCCATTCCTCGCGCTACTTTGACAAGCCCGGCTACAAGCTCAAGCTGGTTGACAGCGAGGGCAACAGCAACAACCAGAGCGTAATGGGCATGGCGGCGCACAGCGAATGGATTCTGCACGGACCGTTTCTCGACAAAACCCTGATTCGCAATTATATGTGGTACAATATCGGCGGCGAAATCATGTCCTACTCCCCCAACGTCCGTTTTTGCGAGCTGTTTCTCAACGGCAAATACGAGGGCGTGTATGTCATGACCGAAACCATCACCGCCGGCGAAAACGGTGCGCGTTTGCAGCTGTCCGTTGACAAAAAGGATAACACCTTTTCGGGCTACCTTTTGCGCATGGACAGAACCTCGGAGGAGGAAATCAGAAACTTCACCAAGTATATTTACCGTATGTCCGAGGTGCGCGGCATCAACGTCGAATACCCGGGCGCCAAAACCATCACGCCGGAGCTGAAAACGCAGATTACCAAGGATTTTTCGGCATTTGAAAAGTCCCTGTACTCCTACGACTTTGACAGCGATGAATTCGGCTTCAAAAAGACGATTGACATCGATTCCTTTGTGGACTACTTTATCATCAACGAATTTACCTGCAACAACGACGCGGGCGGCTATTCCACCTACATCTACAAGGATAAGGACGGAAAATACCGCATGTGTATCTGGGACTTCAACAACGCCTGCGACAACTATCAGGAAACCGCGATGAAGCTCAACGACTTTCACCTGATCAGCTGTCCGTGGTACTGGATGCTGATCAAAAACGATGACTTTACCCACCGCATCATCGACCGATACAAAACCCTGCGCCAAGGCGTTTTGTCGGACGAATACCTCAACCGCTACATCGACGAAACCATCGCCTATCTCGGCGACGCGATTGACCGCAATTTTGAGCGCTGGGGCGATTCCTTCAAGGACGATGAGCTGCTGGTACCAAAGGAGAGAAACCTTCACAGCCATCAGGAGGCTGTCGCGCAGCTCAAGAGCTTTATCAGCACGCGGTCTGCCTTTTTGGATGAAAACATCGACGTGCTTGCGCAGTACAGCGCTGAATCGCGCATCAAGAAATTTGTTGAAAACGCAAACTGATAACGCAACGCTATCTTAACGGAGACGCAATGAAGAAATTTATCATAATCGTATGCATTCTGGTGCTGATTGCCATCGGCTTGGATACCGCCTATTTCCGGCTCGGCTGGTATATCAACCTCAATCCGGGCGATACGCCTACCACCTTTGTCCGCACCGAGGGCGACCGGATTCTGATGTATGACGGCAAGGATTACGAGCCGTTTGAAATCAAGGGAGTCAACCTCGGCTCCGGTAAGCCGGGCGAATGGTCTACCGACTTTGCCATTGACAAGGAGACCTATATGCGCTGGTTCCGGTATATTCAGGAGATGGGCGCGAACACCATCCGTGTCTACACCGTGCAGCAGGATGTGTTCTACGACGCCTATTACGAATACAACAAAAATAACGACAATCCGCTTTGGCTGCTTCACGGCGTATGGGTCAACGACTACACGCAGAATTCCCACCGCCACGCGCTTGCGCCGGAATTCAAGGAGCGCTTTCTCTCTGACTGCCGCACGATGCTCGATGTTATCCACGGCAACAAGAAAATCGCGCTCGGCAGAATGGCGTCCGCCGGCTCCGGCTTTTATCTGCACGACATTTCGCAGTGGGTTATCGGCTATATCCTCGGCGTTGAGTGGGAGGATGTGACGGTTGCCTATACCAACGAGCAGTTTAAGGACGTCGAGGGAGCGGACGATTATCAGGGAAAGTACTTTTACACCTCCCCCGACGCGACGCCCTTTGAGGCGATGCTCGCCGAGGTTGGAGACCGGGTGGTGGAATACGAATCCAACCGCTACAAAACACAGAAGCTCGTCGCCTTTTCAAACTGGCCGACCACCGATCCGTTCCAATACCCCGAAGAAGTGGCAAACTTTTTTATGAAGTGCGCCGAAGTGGATGTGGAGCATATCAAAACCACCGAGGATTTCCTTTCCGGTCAGTTTGCCTCCTACCACGTCTATCCTTACTACCCGGACTATCTGCTGCACGTTTCGGACTGGAGCATGTTCGGGCTGGACGATCTCACGCCCTATTCTACCGACGGCGTGCTCAACACCTACCGGGCATATCTGCAAATGCTGACAAATCACCACACCCTGCCGGTCGTCATCTCCGAATTCGGCGTTTCCACCGGCCGCGGCATGGCGCAGCGTGAAATGAACCTCGGCAGAAACCAGGGTAACATGTCTGAAAAGGCGCAGGGCAAGGCGATTATCGACTGTTACGAGGATATCAAGGCGGCTGGCTGCACCGGCTGCTGCGTGTTTGCCTGGCAGGACGAGTGGTTCAAGCGCACATGGAACACCATGTACGCGGTCAACCTGAAGCGCACTCCCTACTGGTCGGATTACCAGACAAACGAGCAGTATTTCGGTCTGCTGTCCTTTGACCCCGGCGAAACGGAATCCGTCTGCTATGTAGACGGCGACGACGGAGAATGGAATCAGGAAGACGTTGTCGCCGAGCATGACGATATGACGCTCTCCATGAAGTACGACGAAAAGTTTGTCTACTTTATGGTCAGGAAGGACGGGCTGAACATCGACAGCGACAAAATCTATATTCCGCTGGATATTACGCCCAAAACCGGCAGCAGCTACTACGAGGAAAAAGACATGCTGTTTGACCGCGCCATCGACTTTATCATCGAGCTGGAGGGCAAGGAAAACAGCCGCGTGCGCGTGCAGGAGCGCTATGAGGTGCTCCGCAGCAACTATTCCGAGAATGTCTACGAATATAACACCTACCTGAAAAACAACATTCCCGCAAAGGATTCACCGCGCTTTGTCAATATCGACATGATTCTGCAAACGGCAACGCAGCTGCTGTTCAACGCCGACAAGAATCCCTCGGAGGTTTTCGAGACCGGCAAGCTGCTCTACGGCAACGCCAATCCCTCCAGTCCCGACTTTAACTCGCTGGCGGACTTTATGGCAGGCGACGGCTTTGTGGAAATCAAGCTGCCGTGGCAGCTGCTCAACTTCTCCGACCCGTCGCTGATGACCATTCACGACGATTACTACGAGCACTACGGCATTGAATACATCGAGATTGACGAAATCTGGGCAGGCGTTTCCGTCAAGGACGGCGCCCCCCGGAGAACGGAGCTGCAGCCCGTCCGGCTCCAAGGCTGGAACAACCATGTGACCTATCACGAAAGACTGAAAAGCTCCTATTACGAGCTGCAAAAGTACTGGAGAGACAAGGATGAAAATTGAGATACTGGTTTACGCCTACCTTGCCGTGTGTACGGCGATGATTGGATTTAATATCGTCTGTATCTTTTTGTTCAGCCGCAACGACCGCGAAACCGAACACAGCCGGCTCTACTACATCAATCTGATTAAAGGACAGTTCGGCAAGGAGGTGCTTGACGACCGTCACCGCCTCCTGATGCTGAAACGGCTGACGCACGTGCGCGAGCTGACGGCGTTTGATAAGGCGCTGGAAATTCTCTACAACGAATTTCCCGACGAGATTCAGGCGTATCTGCGCAAAATGGAATTCGTGTTTGTGACGCTGGCTAACCGCTACAGCCGCAAAGATGAGCTTCAGATGGCATATTTTCCGTATGTCATCGCGCGCTACCGCTTATTTGAAGGCGAGGATTTGCCGCAGATTAACCGCATCATGGTTGACCTGCTGGAAAAGCCGTCCGTCTACTGCCGTGAAAACGCGCTGAACGCCATCTATTCCATGGGCATCAGCGAAAATGTCGCAGACGCGCTGCAAATTGTTGATCAGTCCGGGTATTATCACAACAAAAAATTGCTGACTGACGGTTTGATGACCTTTTCCGGCGACAAGAATGAGCTCAACGAGCTGTTATGGGAGCGGCTGCCGTCGTATTCCTCCAATATGCAGCAGGCAATTCTCGACTATATCCGCTTTTCGTCGGGCGCTTTTCAGGAGAGAATGCTCGGACTGCTCCGCGAGGAGCATGACTGCGAAATTCACTACTGCGCCATCCGCTATCTGGGCAGATACCCCTATCCGCCCGCCTATGAGCAGCTGATGAAATACGCTGAGCACGAGGACGAAATGCACTGGGAATACACCTCCATCACCTGCTTTGCGCTGGCTTCCTATCCGGGCGAGCGCACCGTCGCGGTGCTCAAAAAGAATCTCAGCAGCCGCAACTGGTACGTCCGTCTCAACGCCTCGCAGGCGCTGGAAAGCCTGAAACTGGAATACGCGGATTTTATCGACATCTTTGAAGGCAACGACCGTTACGCGGGCGAAATGATACGCTATCGCTTCGACCGCCAGAAGCTGAGCGAAAGGAGGGCGGCAACATGAGGTATTTCTTATTTAACGACACCGTATTTGAATTCATCAAGGTATTTCTGATTGGCGTGGAGTTCTTTTTTGTCGCCTACCTGATTGGCTATTCCACCTTCCTGTTTATCTCCGTCGTCACCGGCTCCTCTTCCCTGTTCCGCAAAAGGCAGCAGGACAGACTGAAAAACACCATCTTAAAAGACCACTTTATCCCCATCAGTATCATCGTTCCGGCATTCAACGAGGACGTTACGATTGTTGAAAACGTGCGCTCGCTGTTGTCGCTGGACTATCCGCTGTATGAAATCATCGTCGTGGACGACGGTTCCTCTGACGAAACCTCGGCAAAGATGATAGAAGCCTTTGACATGCTGCCGATTCGCCGTCCGATTCAGCGCAAGGTCGCGTGTCAGCCGGTGGAATTCGTCTACGAGGCAGCCACGCACAAGGTGCCGCTGACGCTCATCCGAAAGAAAAACGGCGGCAAGGCGGACTCCCTGAACATGGGAATCAACGCCTGCAAATATCCCTACTTTATCTGCATTGACGCAGACTCGGTACTGCAGTACGATTCGCTGAGCAAAATCGTCAAGCCGGTGCTTGAAAACGAAAATGTCGTCGCGGTCGGCGGCGCTGTCCGTCCTTCCAACAGCGTGGAAATTGAAAACGGCAGAGTTATCAACTACCGTCTGCCGCGCAATCTGCTCGCGTGTATGCAGGTGCTGGAATACGACCGTTCCTTTCTGGCGTCGCGTATTCTGTTCGACAAGTTCAACGGCTCCCTGATTATTTCCGGCGCGTTCGGTCTGTTCAAAAAGGACACCGTGGTAGCCGCCGGCGGCTATGACGCGAGCACCATGGGCGAGGATATGGAGCTTGTCGTCAAGCTCCACGATTACTGTGTATCCAACGACGTTCCCTACCTGATTCGCTACGCCACCGACGCTATCTGCTGGTCGCAGGTGCCGGAAAACCTCAAGGACCTCAGCAAGCAGCGCCGCCGCTGGCACATCGGACTGTTTCAGTCTATGTGGAAGCACCGCATCATGCTGGCAAATCCGAAATTCGGCTTAACCAGCTTTATCTCTTATTTTTATTTTCTGATTTATGAGCTGCTGTCGCCGTTTATTGAGATATTCGGTATCGCCACCACGATTCTCGCTTTCCTCGTTGACCTGATTAACGTGCCGTTTATGCTGTTGTTCTTCGGCATTTACGCGCTGTTCGGCTCGGTCATGTCGATGACCGCCTTCTTTGCGCGAACGCAGACCATCGACCTGAAGGTTACCTTCCGCGACGTGCTCAAGGCGCTGCTTTTGTGTACCATCGAAATCAGCGTTTTGCGCTTTATCATGACATGGGTACGCGCGACGGCGTTTATCGGCTACAAAAAGAGAAAGCTCCAATGGGGCAAAATTAAGCGGCAAAAAATTAATTTGAAATAAGGAACGCCTATGAAACATAAACTGACAGCCATTATCACAGCCGCCGTGCTGCTGATATTTGCAACCTTCGCCGCTGACGCGGCGGTCTATACGGTGGATAAGCCGACAAACGGAAATACCATCTATATTGCCGGCGACCCCGATATGTATCCGATAGAGTATTATGATGTACAGGAAAAGGAGTACAAGGGTATCCTGCCGGAGCTTTACAAGAAAATATCCGAGAAAAGCGGCATTGATTTTTCCTATATCAACTCCGGTATCACCAACGAGCAATACCGCCTGGCGAAAAACAAGCAGGTGGAAATCGTCTCCGCGCACGCCAAAGGCGATGTTGATTATCTGGCAAGCGAGGTGCATATCCTCACCTATCATAACGGCAAGGAAGAAATCGAGCTGTGCGTCGGCTTTACCTCTATCGCGCCTGCAAATGTGGTCAGCACCGTCACCTCGTCGCTGCAATCTACCTCTGCCGAGCAGATTCTGCGGCTCTCGGTTGAGACGGCGGTCACCAATTCGCCCAATGGTTTTCCCTTCTGGATGCTGTTTGTGCTGCTCGGCTTGGTGCTGTTAATCATTGCTTTGACGGTGAATATCATCCTGCGCCGGAAGAAGGAAAAGCAGGCAAAGGAAAACCGGCTGACAGACCCCGTCACCGGCATCGGCAACACGTTGTATTTTGACGAGTGGTACCGCAACTTTATCTCCCCTGCCTCCAGTCCGCTTTACTATATCGCTTACATCGGCATTGACGTTCAGCGCATTCTGCAATACACCGACGCGGCGGTTTCGGAGGAAATCCAGATTTACGCCGCTTCCGAGATTGCGGCTGAATCAGGAGAGTCGGACTTCTGCGCGCGCGTTTCGGACGGACGCTTCGCCGTCGCCTTTGAAGCCCCCGTCGAGGAACAGGCAAAGGAGTACATCGAGCGGCTGTTGTCACGGCTGAACCGCTTCAACAGCGATGTCATAACGAAATATCACATTCACTTTCAGGCTGGTATCTTTCACCTTGACGCGCCGAATATTCCCTGCGAAAAGGCGCTGTTCAACGCACGTCACGGCTTTTATCACGCGCGCGAAACCGGCGCGTCCTATGTGTTTGCCGACTCCAAGCTGCTCCAGCGTGAGGAATACGTGCGCAGCCTGAAGAAGAAGCTGCGTGACGCGCTGGATAAAAAGGAATTCCGCCTGTATGTGCAGTATATCTTTGACGGCAAGGGCAAAACCGCATGCGGCGCCGAGGCGCTTTCACGCTGGGACAATCCCGATAAAGGTGTTATCTCTCCGACAGAATATATCAACATGCTTGAAACCGCCGAGATGATTGACGAACTCGACTTCTATATTCTTGAGGAATGCTGCCGCACACTGCAGGATTGGAAGCAAACGCCGAAGAAAAACCTCTGGCTCTCCTGCAACATGACGCGGATCACGCTCTCCAGCGAGAACTTCGCGGAGCGTTTTGCAGAGATTGTAAAAAAATTCGACTTTGACATCGGCAAGCTGGTCATTGAAATCACCGAGGACGCGCTAGCCGAAAGCAAAAAGCTGGTTATGGACAACATCGCTATCTGTAAACAGATGGGCTGCTGCATTGCGCTGGATGATTTTGGCTGCGGTTATTCCTCTGTCAAGGACCTCAACGATTATCCCATCGACATCATCAAAATTGACCGTGAGCTGATTATCGAATCCAACACTGAAAAGGGCAGACAACTGCTGTCCGGTATTATCGAACTGGCGCATTACCTCGGCATCAAGGCGCTGTGCGAAGGCGTAGAAACCGAGGAGGAGCTGACTGTTTCCGTCGAAGCGGAGTGCGACTATATCCAGGGCTATCTGCTCGCCCGTACCAATCCGGCAGACGAACCGTCTGTAGAACGCAATATCATTTTCCAATAATTTTGGAGGTCACAGAATGGCTTTATTTCAGAACGAAACCACCGCGGGCGGTGTAAACTACAAAAGCATGAGCAAAGAACAGCTGATTATGCTGCTGCAATCCCAGAAAAAGGATTTGGACACACTCAAAAGCAAGCTGGAATCAAATCCGGGCTTTGAGAGCGAAAAGCAGCGGCTGGAACAGCAGGTGGCTTCCCTCAGTGAAGAAAACGACATGCTGAAGCGCCGGCTGGAATCATTTCCGGAATTGGAAAGTGAGAAAAAGCGCCTGGAACAGCAGGTGGCTTCCCTCAGTGAGGAAAACGGCATGCTGAAGCGCCGGCTGGAATCATTTCCGGAATTGGAAAGTGAGAAAAAGCGCCTGGAACAGCAGGTGGCTTCTCTCAGCGAGGAAAACAGCACGCTCAAAAAGGAAGCGGCTGAATGTGAAGCGCGCTTTCCTACCACAAGCGCTGCCATCACAGAACCCGGCTCAATCGCCGAAATGTCTTTTCGTATCAACGGCGTGATGGAGGTCGCGCAAAAAGCTGCCGACGACTATATTCTGGAAATCAGGAAAATGCGCGATGCTCTCAAACAGGAATACAGCACGCATGAGGCGGCCGCCCAACAAAAGGCGGACGCTATTATCCGGAACGCCCAGGCGGAAGCGGACAGCATCACGCAAAAGGCGCGCAACGAAGCAAATGATATCTGGAGCTCGCTGCAAACGCGCTTTAACAACTACATCTCCGACAAAAAGCAATAATCAAAAGGAAACCCGAAATCCGCTCTTATCCGGATTTCGGGTTTTTG
>CAMVTS010000066.1 GCA_947170465.1 uncultured Clostridia bacterium | reverse complement strand
TGGTGCTTCTATTCTACACCATATCGGAGGTTTACACAACATTTGGGATAGTCTCCTTCGTTTTGCGAAGGGGACGATTGTGTTTCTGCCATAAACAACTATATTTGTTATCATCAGTTTTCATACTCATCATTTTCAGCCGGAAATCCGCTGATATCAATAATCCTGTCGAGTTGTAAATCAATCGTCGGGATTTTTTTATTTTCTATATCGTCTGAGCCGTATAAAATCAACTTCTTCGTAAAGGTATCAATCTTCTTTACAATACCAATCCTCGTCAAGTATTGACCGCCGTCCTTATTGCTATCAGGCTCGAAGTATGTAAACGAGAGCGTCGGGTGTCCTCCGTCTTGCAGAAGCAACTCCACTAAATCCATTTTTCGGTTCAATGCTTCAAGCTCAATCTCGGACATTTCTATCGGTTTGTCAGTCAATCGTGCTTCCTCGGTTACCATATCATCAAATCCGGTCAGCGCAGCAAAAGGAGCGAACTGCGCGGCTCGATCATACAAGGACATGTGAGGTCGCTTTGTGGATTGAAAGTGCGGTAGATTGATAATGTCAGCGTAAACGATGCGTGCATTCTGTTTGTCGTTCATTCTGCTTTATGACCTCCTACCTGACCATTACGTTCTTTCGTTGTAGCACCTTCCATGAGATTCATACCCTTGAGCACAACATTCTTTCCATATCGCCCTTGCAGATCAAGCATGGCTCTCTGTATGTTTCTTTCCTTTTCCTCGTCTTTTTTTTCAGCTTCGCGTTGCTTTTTGACGGTTTCATAATCAAAAAACAAACTCAGCTGCTCCGGTCCGTCTGCCGGAATGTCACGTTCCCGTATTAGATTGCAGGCACAGACATTAACACGACGGATGAGAAGATCAGGGTCGATTATTCGTGTGAAAAGTTCCATCATCGTTTGCATTATTTTCTTGGTGGAATTCGTGTACTTTTCTATGTTGCCCGTGCCGTGAGCATGACAGGGACTCGGTCTTCCATAGAAATCGGTTCCTACTTTACCTTTATACGGTTTTCCTGTTTTCTTAACACCGTAAACTGTATCCTGTGCGGTTCTGCCACGTTTCAAAACGATAAGACTCTCACAATCATAGTTGATAGTGAGAGTAACCTGCTTTGTTACCATTCCTTTGCGAACAAGATCAAGAACTAGCAATTCCGTCATTTCTTTTACAATCAGTCGTGCTTTATCGTAATCATACGGTTCTTTGAGCACCTGCCCTGATGACAATGAATTTGTGCTCGGACGGTACTTCTTAATATATTCAATGGTGGTTGGTTCCCATCCCCAAGCATGATCAACGAGCAACTCTGCATTGATGCCGAACGTCTTATACAGCGTTTCTTCACCGTATGGCATCATTGAGAATCGCGCGACATCCCCCATCGTGAGTAATCCCATAGCTTCCAGTTTAGTGCTGTATCCGCGCCCAATTCGCCAAAAATCTGTAAGTGGACGGTGACACCACAGCAGTTCACGGTATTTCATTTCGTCGAGTTCCGCTATACGAACACCGTCTTTGCCTGCCGGAACATGTTTCGCCACTATGTCCATCGCAACTTTCGCAAGATATAAATTTGTTCCGATTCCGGCAGTTGCCGTGATTCCGGTGGTATATAGTACCTCGCGGATCATGGACATGGCAAGCTCGTGAGGCGACAGCTTGTATGTCTGTAAATAACGTGTCGCGTCAATAAAAACCTCGTCAATGGAGTAGACGTGTATATCCTCCGGTGCGATGTATTTCAGGTAAATGGAATAAATCCTAGTGCTGTATTCCTCATAAAGCCGCATCCGTGGAGGTGCTACATAATACGCCAATTCAAGGGACGGGTCTTTCTCAAGAGTCGGTGCTTCAAAGGAAGATGAAACGAAATGATATTTGCCGTCTTCACCTTTGTGTGCGTGTCCACTGCGTATGGCTGCAGCAAGGCGCTTGTTGTTTACTTCCTTGACTCGCTGCACCACTTCAAAGAGCCTTGCTCTGCCGGATATGCCGTGTGCCTTCAGGGAAGGAGATACGGCAAGGCATATAGTCTTCTCGGTTCGGGATGAGTCAGCAACGACCAGATTGGTAGTAAGCGGATCAAAGTGACGCTCGACACATTCTACACTTGCGTAAAAACTTTTCAAATCAATTGCGATATATACCCGATCCATGTCGTCGCCTCCTGACTCCGAGCTTGTTCTATTCGTCTGTACTTGGTTTCTGTAATTTCTTTCTATCGTAAATCTTTTTGCTTTTTACCACTCTTGTGGTCGGCTTTACGCCATTCCAATCACGGCGATATCGGGAATGGAATTTACGCTGCGCTTTTTTGCTTTGCTTTTCCAGCGGTATCATTTTCACCTCAGTCACCTTACTTTCTTATACGGCAAGTGGTCTCTCTACAAACCATCTGCCTACACGGGAGGCAAACAGGTCATCTGTTTTCTCAAAAAACAGGAATCTTTCCTCGCCGTGAATGACTACAGTATAACAGTCGCCGCTGTGTCCTTTGGCGAGCGTTGAGGCTGGGCGAAAATCTTTCACTTTATCGATTTTGAAAGTTCGACCATCAGCCCACGTTATTGTTCGCGGTAACATATAACCGGTTGAATCAAAATCGGAATTGACTTTGACATATACTTTTTCAAGTGTTCTTTTCATTTTGTCAATCCTCCCACAATAGTCAATGGGATATCTTGGTAGATTAGCTATAGGACGTAATAGAATTACATTGCCTTAGCAGCTGAAATCATCGTTAATTGATACGTCCAAATCTTTTAGAAAATTGCTCCGTGATATAATGGGAGATTCAACTATTTTGTATCCCTTCCATTTCAGTACACGAAACTTAAAATCAAGCAATTCCGGCGGTACGTTCAGCATTGCCGCCGCAGTAAAAAAGGTATTATCTTCGTTCAAAGCTTGAAGAACTTCGTCATCCTCAAGAAGCAGTTCGGCGGCAAATAAATTAGCATCCTTTTCACATAAAGAGCTCTCGTCATAGAGGGCAAGTTCGTGAAACGCTGAAATACCTTGCTTCCTATGTAATACGGCATGTCCTAATTCATGAGCAACTATAAATTTTTGTATCAACAGAGGCAGGTCATCATTTACGGTAATAGTCCTGATTCTTTTAAATTCCAGAAAAAAACCTTTTACACAATCAGACTCAATGCCGAGGGATTGAAAGAGTAGCTTTATTCCCATAACCTTGCATAATCTAAATGGATCACTCTCGTGATACTTCTTTTTGAGTTGCTCCACAGCCTTTACAATTTCGGCGCAGTACAACGGTCACTCCTCCTATCGTTAAATGGGCGCACTACGCCCATGATATGTAAAACAGAATCAGCGATATATTATTCGGATATTCGTTTGCTGCTAGGAATCTTTTTTGCCGAATTTCTTCTTCGCTTCTTCTTTGCAAGTGACGTAAGCAACCATAACTGCCTGGAAAAATTCATCTTTCTGTTCCTGTGATAACTCACCACCGGCGAACAACGCTGCATTATCGGCGAGAAGCTGCTCTACATCTTTTGCACCTTTGCGTCCGTATTTTGCACGTGCGTCTTCAATATAGCTGTCCTTCTCAATATCCTCCAAAGGATTTTCACATTGATCGTCAATAAGGAACTTTGCGGATACTCCAAGAGCTTTAGCCAATCTCAGCAATGTTCCCTGTCTAGGCATTTTCTCTCCCTTTTCGTAAGATGAAATAGTACGGAGAGATACGCCGGTTGCTTCTCCAAGCTGCTGTTGAGAGAGACCAAGTTGTAATCTGGCGTCTTTAACTTTTTCTGAAAATGTCTTCATTTTTGATAAACACCCCTTTATTTTTGACAACAGTTCAAAAAAGTTCAAAAAAGATATTGACAATAATTCAAACAAGTGCTAATATAGCTTTGGAACTTGTTTGAAGTTACAAGAATATTATACGAAACAGATTGAACTTTGTCAAGAGTAAAATACATAAAAGTTCATCTTTTCAAGGGGGTTAAACATATTCTACGGGAATTAGAGAGAAAAGCAGGGGCGTTTCAAGGTGATGGGAACGACCCGCAGAAGCAAGCTTTGCAAGAACATATTACTGAAACTCCAAAAATGATATGTAATCAAGCGAAATCAACAAAACAAACAGACAAGACGAAAATGAGGTGATTTAATGGAAAATTTAGTTAAAGCACATCCTCCGACTTTTTCTTACGGTGTACTCGGGTGCTCAATGTATCAAAACTCATCATCTATTATTTGCTGTGTAGCAAATAATGATAATGAGTTTACGGACTGTGGTATTATAGATAATTCGCTGGTTTTTGTGCAAAAAAAGTTGCCGTTTAAGGAAGGCGCCCTGAACGTATTTAAGGTAAGAAAGAATACAGGTGTCGCTTACAAATTGTCAAGAGAAATGGTTGACAGTGAATATGTAGGCCGTGCACTTATGTCAATCAATCAATACGAAAAATGAGAGGTACAGCGATGGTATATTTGAATAATGATGAAATAAATGACCTTGCTAAAAAGGTGATTCAAAAGTATAGGGAGTACATAGGCATAGAATGGGAACTGTTTAAGGTGGAACCGATAAAGCTGGCAGAGATGCTTGGTTTAGATGTGAAATTCGTAGATTTCGGGGATGACTCCGAAATATTAGGTTTTACCGCCTTCAACGATATGAGCATTACCTTAACGGACGCCAATCAGTCAGACATCACGCTTGATTTATCAAACAGAACTCTCGTTATCAACGAAGCGTTGAAAAGAGGGTGTGAGGGCAGGCTTAACTTCACTATTGCCCACGAGATTGCTCATCATATTATTGATGTTGTATGCGGTGCAAACTATTCCATTAAGTTCCGCCAGCTTCCGCACTTTGAAAGACCGATTAACCGATTTTCACCGGACTATGACGAGTATATGGCGAATCAATTAGCGGCAGCATTATTGATGCCGGACGTTTTCGTTGATACCGTTTTCTATAAACTCTTCGAAACGGAAAGAGTGAAGCGGATTCATTCTATTTTGGATAAGATAGCATTCAAAAAATTGTGCGCGATGGCGGCATTGTTTGGCGTATCAAAAAGCGCACTTGCTATTCGCCTTCAGAAAAAAGGAATGTTAGGTGAGTATATATTTGCCGGATATGAAAATCTGCTGGATATATTTCCCGATACAGAAGAATCGGTTGCATAATGAAAGGGCTGAACGCAATTGTATGAAATCCCTTTGAAAGCAAAGGTGATAGTCAAATGTCCTGATTGCGGTGCGAGGATTTGCGATGTAATAAAAGGCACAAAGGGCTGCATTGAAATAAAATGCCCTGAATGCAAAAAAGTGTCAAGAATCAAACTTTCTTTCAGGTTAAGCAATCCGATGAATATCAGTCGTTTTAATTATTTTTACAGATAATATGAAGCGACAATTGAATAAAAAGTAATCGTGCATTAAGCCGAGCAACGGTCAGGACTCTGACAGAGGACTAGCACCAAATAGCCGGACGTCGCACAACAAGGCATTACTATGCCAGTTGTGTGGTGTTCGGCTATTTTTTGTGTCTTTTGTTGCTTCGGAAACGGAGAAACAATGCACAAATTACTTTATGAGGCAAGAGCACCTCCGTTTGAATTTGAAAAAATCGAACATTCGAAAATTTCAAAATCGAACGGAGGAAATTTTTTTGAAAATAATAAATTTGAAAGATTATTATCCTTATTACAAAGAGGATAGTTTTATTGAGGTTTCAGATGAAATCGCAGAGCGATTGGAGAGCGATAACCACGCTGATGAAGCCCATCGTATTCGCACTCTTCGTCACAAGGCGTATTATTCCCTTGATCTTGGTGATCAAATTGAAAAGGCAACAATTACCAACCATGCACCATCAGCGGATGATGTTTATGAACATCAAGAGAATTTAAGAATGTTGCGTAATGTATTTGACGATGTTGGTCAAAAAGCAGCGAAAGGTGTCCTTACGGAAAAACAAATGCGCAGGCTCTCAATGTTTTATTATGACGGAATGAGTTTTACGGACATTGCTGCGAAAGAAAACTGCGACTGGTCATCGGTTAGAGACACAATTGAACGTGGAATGAAGCGGTTAAGGGAATATTTTGAAAAAAATTAAAAAATTTTTATTTTACCCCACCCTAAAACCCCCAAAAAATGTACTGAATAGTGAAGAGGCAAAATGCTTCTATCAAACACACAATTCCAGCACCTTGAAAATTGAATATCAGCATATCCTTTACCTTCCTTCTGTTGTCGGGTAACCGACGAGCTACAAAAGCAGGGCTACGGCGGACGTCAGTTCGCCGCAGCCTGTTAGTCTTTGAAGTCACGGCGCATCCGTGGTGAGCGATAACCGGCAGAAGAAATAATGATACTTGCGTCCCGTCCTAAGTCGAGCGAGATAAAACCGTCACAACCAAGGAGGGCGCCCGCGGGAGATCCCGGCGGTGGTGAGATTCCAATGAGGCTAAATGCATAGCCGGAGGATATGTTCCCTTGCTTGGGGGTATTGAGGATAAATACAAGCAACTTCTAATCAAAAACGATTGATACAATAAGCTGCCGCTTTAGTATAAAGGCACTTCACCCAAAAAGCGACAGGCGGCAGCTATTTTTCACAAAGGCCACCGTGAGGCGAGGAAGACAATCTTTATCTGTATTCATCTGTACTGAATATAGATAAAGGTCGTTTGTTCCAAACAATAATCTTAAAGGAAGGAGGATTGCCATGTATGTGATACAGGATATCAACAACAGGTTTATAAAGAAAACCGTAGATAATAAGATTACATTTACTTACAGCGAGAGTTTAGCGGATGAGTTTCCAAGCGAACGTGAAGCGAATGATTTTATCAGGAAAATGTTTAGCAAGAAAGCAAGGAAAAAATACCGTGCTGTTAAAAGCGAAAATGATTTATCAGTCGATCTAATTCCCCTCAAACCAAATACTTCTGAGGAATCGACCGCAAATCTTCAGTTGAGCATCGACAGCTTCGACGAAACCATCCATGTACGCCTTGATCCCGAGATTGAAAAATATTCGCAGAAGTTGCAGGAATACGACGGAATGATTCTGGACATCAGACATTGGCTCAGAGATGAGAACACTAAGCTAAATGTATGTCAAGGATATCAGGTTGTAAAGAAACTTCAAGATATAGAACGTGCGAGGGCAGCTTGCAAAAAAGAATTGCAGCGGGTTAGCGCACTTCGTAACAATGTCAGGAAAGCCTGCCAAGAGTCTGTCAGCTTTGAATATGAAGATTATAAAAACAGGCAGATAGATGATGTGCGAACGTTCATTTTTGCAGATTGATGAAATCAATAAACATATAATAAATCACAGGGAGGTACACCATGAACACATTGGCTTATATCAAGCTCAACAGAGTAACAGGCGAGGAAATAGAACAGGGCAAAAGAAATGCTTGGCTCTTTGTCCGCGTTAATGAAGATGACAACTCTGCTGAAGCAATTGCACTTATGAGATTATTCAGCTCGGTCTGCGAATCCGAAGGCTTTCATACTATTGGCGAGAGCGTTTTTATCGGAAACGAAATCGGCGCTGAACACTTTCTCAAATCATTTATCACAAGAATACCGTTTGTCGATTGCATTGTCGTTCCCGATATTCGCACCATTAGTTCCAATCCCCGGAACGCCTTAGAGGTTGTGGACAAGCTTCAAAATGAGGGAGTGGATTTGTTCACGATGATGGATGACCGCTTCTCTAAAGCAACCAGTACCATCTCCGTTCTTCGAGCGTACCGTCAATGTAATAAGGCATACAATGCGAATAGGAGGACGCTATGAATAAGTCAGTAAATACAGCATCCTTCTATTACAGCCTGAATATGCTGAAGCTGTTGCAGGAGATGCAACTTATCAGTGATGATGAGGCAGACAAAATAAAAAAGTCCTTATCTAATCATTATAAAGTGACCGACATTTACTACAAATAAAAGCGCAAAAATATTCTGAAAAGTTCCCGATTTTCTCTGGACTTGTACCGAACTTCTGTATATTGTTGTGTTGCCAAAGGGCAAAATCTTAGAAAGGAGACCAAAACAAATGAAAATAACCGAAATCAAAGCTGAGAAAAAAGAAACCAAAGTTCAGCGTCTTGCTGCTTATTGCAGGGTATCAAGCGATTCGGAAGACCAGCTTCATTCATTCGCTGCACAGCTTCGCTATTACACGAATTATGAAAAACAGCACCCTGACGTTAAATTGGTTGGCATTTATGCTGATGAAGGTTTATCCGGTACAAGTATGAAGAAACGAGCAGAAATGAATCGAATGATTCAGGATTGCGAGCAAGGCAAAATTGACCGCGTGATAACGAAATCGGTATCACGATTTGCCCGCAACACCCACGACCTGCTGCGGACACTGCGTCTGCTGAAATCTTACGATGTTACTGTGTTCTTTGAGGAACAAGGTATCGACACAGCACAACTGAACAGTGAATTGTTTCTGACATTCCCCGGTATGATTGCTCAACAAGAGAGTGAATCCATATCGGGGAATATGCGTTGGAGCTATAAAAAGAGGATGGAGTCAGGTGAGTTTAACTGTTGCACACCTGCATATGGATTTAACTTAATTGACGGTGAACTTATTATTAATGAAGATGAGGCAAAAATTGTAAGAAGAATCTTTGATATGTATCTGAAAGGTATTGGCAAACAACGTATAGCAGATATTCTTAATGAAGAATCCGTTCCAAAAAAATATGGAGAGAAGAAATGGCATCACTCAATGATATCATATATTCTTAGCAATGAACGGTATATTGGGGACGCTCTGTTACAAAAGAACTATACAACAGACACGCTCCCTTTTAGAAAGCTGCCAAACCGAGGTGAGAAACCACAATATTATGTTGAAAACTCTCATCCAGCAATCATAGATAAAAATGTATTTGAATTAGCACAGAACTTTTCCAAAAAGAGAATGAGTTCAAGAAAAGGAAACGCTGATCATATCTTGACTCAAATGTTATTCTGCCCAAAATGTGGAAAAGCATTTAGAAAGATAATAAATAGTGGCAAACCATACTGGATTATGTCGGTAGCTGAAAAATCCAACTGCGATTGTCAATATAACAGATTGAGAGAGAGCGGCGTGTTCGATGCCTTTAGTCTCCTAACTTTCAAACTGAAAGAGAACCGCGATCAAATAATCGGCAAACTTATTACCAAATTGGAACAGCTTCAAACACGAAGTGGAAATTGCGAAAACGCCATTGGAGATATTGATAAAAAGATAGCTCAACTATCTGCGCAGAATCATGTTCTGGCGAAACTGAAAAACAATGGAATTCTCAGTTCGGCGGAATATGCCGGGCAATCTGCTGATATTGAGAATAAAATCGCTTCACTCAGAACAGAACGACGTAAAAAACTCTCACAAAGCAATGACGATGAAATACTTGATGAGCTGAAAACACTGAATCAGATTATAGGTGAATATCAGCCAAGTGCAGTTTTTGACAAAACTCTGTTTGATGTAATCGTCAAAAGAATAGAAGTAACAGACAATGTCACCATTACATTCAAATTACTTGGCGATATAGAATTATCAGAAAAAATCAGCGAAAAAGCGAGGTGCAAACAACGTGAACAGAAGGACAATCCCATTCGGGTATAAATTTGAAAATGGGTGTGTCGTTGTAGATGAATCTACTGCAGATATCGTTAAAGAGATATTCAAAAGATATCTTGCCGGTGAATCGATGTTAAATATCTCAGGTTTACTAAATAACCTGCATATCGAATACCGTCCCGGAACAACCGGCTGGAACAAAGCGAGAATCAAGAGAATTCTTGAAAACAAGAAATATTTAGGCGACGAAGATTACCCGCAAGTTATCAGTGAAGATATTGCCTTTAGAGCTGATGAAATCCGAGAAACTCGCAACAAACAAAAGGGAGTAAACAAAGATGAACTAATCTATCATCTTGACGCTCAAACAATTTGCCCTTGTTGCGGCACAGTAATGAAACGAAGATTTGATCCTCGCACCAAGATTCACGGAAGATGGAAATGCCAAAGTAATGACTGTCGTAAACTTGTAGCTATAACAGATGAGGTTATGCTGAGTGATATTACAGAAATGCTATATAGTCTTATCAAGCATCCTGATAGAATCCATATTCCCATAGAGGATGAATGTATAAATCTCGAGGCTATGAAAATCGAAAATGATATCCGACGGATGTTAGACAATAGACTTATAAATAAAGATAAGGTGAGAGACAAACTGCTTAAATCTGCCGCTATAACATATACCGGTCTTCCGAACAAAAAATATGAGGCACAGCGACTAATTAATATGTTTGTAAACTATTCACCATCAGATACATTTCCGTTAGACCTGTTTAACAAGGCAGTCGAAAGAATCAGCTTCGATAATAATGACAATGTAATTATTACACTAATTAACGGACAGATTATTAGAAAGGAGCAAACTTATGCCGCAAGCTGAAAAAGTTGTCAGATATATCGCACCAAGAGTGAGCACAAGCGAAGATGTCAAGAACAAATACAAACAAAAGCGCGTAGCGGCATATTGCCGTGTGTCGACACAGCAAGAAGAACAAATCAATAGCTATGAGGTGCAGACAAGGCACTACACTGAAAAAATCAACAGTGAGCCGAAATGGAAACTTGTACGAATATTTGCTGACAAAGGCATCTCCGGCACCAGCACCAAGCACCGCGATGAGTTTAATAAGATGATTCGTATGTGTAAACGCGGCAGAATCGACATGATTATCACAAAATCCATCAGCCGATTTGCTCGTAACACAGTTGACTGTCTCAAGTATATTAGGCTGCTCAAAGACATCAATGTAGATGTATATTTTGAAGAACAAGGAATTCACAGCATCGAAAATGGTTCTGAATTCTACATTACTGTATACGGCTCAATCGCACAGAGCGAATCCGAAAATATCAGTGCCAATGTCAAATGGGGCAAGGAGCAAGCCGCTCGAGAGGGCAATGTATCCTTTCATTACAAAAACTTCCTCGGATACCGCAAAGGTGATGATGGCAAGCCTGAAATTGTTCCCAAAGAAGCAGAAACAATCCGCTACATATATGAACGGTTCCTCGCCGGCGATAGCCACCAAACAATTATTTCCAAACTGGAATGTAAAAACGTTCTGACACCCGGTGGCAAGGTAAAATGGACTTACGGTACACTACATTCTATTCTCACCAATGAAAGATATATGGGCGATGCGATAATCAATAAAACCTATACTGTTGATTGCATCTCCAAAAAGAAAAGGAGAAACAACGGCGAACGCGCCAAATACTATGTCGAGAATAACCATCCTGCCATTATTGACAGAGTCACCTTCGGCAAGGTTCAGGAAGAAATCGCTCGACGCAGTGGACTGCGGAAGGTCAAACAGGTGGGTACAAAAACCGAGCTTGGCAAGTATTCTTCTAAATATGCACTGACCGAACTGCTCGTCTGTGGAGAATGCGGTACGCCGTATCGCCGATGCACATGGACAGCAGGTGGCAACAAACGTATCGTATGGAGATGCATCAGCCGCTTGGATTACGGAAAAAAACGATGCCATAATTCTCCGACAATGGGAGAAGAGGAATTGCACCGGGCGATTATGAGCACCATACAGACTGTAGCCATGCAAAATACTAAGCTCCTTCAGACGTTGAAATTACATATTGCTATGACAGTGAAATGCGACGATTCTGAAGATAGAAAACTTGAAATCAAAGTAAGTCTCACGGAAATCAACGAGGAATTTCAAAAGGCAATGTCCCTTGTCTCCGTCGATGATGATAACAATGTCGTAATTGAACAAAGACTCACAGAGCTGATCATGGAAAGGGATATGCTGAATAAGGAGCTTGCCAAGTATGCGGAATACGACAACACATCAGCACAATCCAAAATCAACGATATCGTGAGGCTGACCGATATTCTGGAAAATCAGCCGATGCAATTTAACGACGAGCTGGTTCGCCAAATGCTACAATGCGTAGTGGTCGAGAGTAAGGATCGAATCAAGGTAATTTTCAACGACGGAACCGAGATCGACCAGCCGGTATAGAATTGTTGATTGACGAAGAAAACCAAAAAATCGCTAATTTACATAACAGGGGTATTGTAATAGATACCTCTGTTATGCTATAATAGTGACGCC
>CAMVTS010000065.1 GCA_947170465.1 uncultured Clostridia bacterium | reverse complement strand
TTTTTCAAAGAAATCCATGATTTGTCCCCCTTTTGTCCCCAAACGTATGTTATGATAATAATACGATCAAATTATCCAATCAAAAACGGAGGTATACAATGAAGAAAATACTGACAATCATCATCTCGGCTTTGCTGTGTGTGACAATGCTGGTGCTCTCTCCGGCGCAGGTTATCGCGTCCGCGGAGGGTAACGGCAAGAAGTACATCAGCGAGGTCAAGGTCGGAATGGGCGAGAGCTCTGACGAAGCTTCTAAGGAACTGCTCGATGAGGGCTACACCATCCTTGCGGACGATAAGGGCAACTACGCCGACCTCAACGAGGACGCAGGCTCCAAGAGCGCCCTCAAAGGCGGTCCCAATCAGAAGATCGTCTATCTGGGCTATAAGACCACCGACGACGCGAGTGACGCCATCACCGACCTTGCGGTAATGAACATGAACGGCGGCTTCAGCTATCAGGAATATGAAGATTTGATGAAGACTCAAATGGATACGCAGATCAAGCCATTTGTCAACCGCTTTATTGATACGCTGGAGGAATACCGCGAAAACCTGAAAAAGCCGCAGGATTCCGCCAACTACAAGCGCGCGGATTATTACAGAACGCTGCTCAATAAGCTGACCGACGACGACACCGGTGACAAGCCGCTGGGTGATCTGCTGGTCAACAAGACAAAATACGAAATGGGCGACGACACCTACAACGCGCTCTCCGACGAGGAGAAGAAGAAGCACTGCGACATCCTTACCCTTTTGATGCAGGGCAACGGTCAGGCGATACAGCTGATAGAAACACAGCTGACAAAGGCGTCCGACTCTTCTGACAATACATGGCTCGACCGCTTTTTGAAAACCGATCTCGATAAGCTGACCCAAGAGGTCAAGGAAGAAAACCCCGGTATGACCCCCTCTGAGATCAATCAGGAGCTGGATAAAAAATATTACGACACCGCTAAGAAGATCCGCGAAAAGTGGAACACCTTCCACGAGACCTTGCTAAACTACGATAACGCTGTTGACAGCGCGGATGAGGTTGCCGAAGAAGACCAAGAGGAAATCAAAGTAAGCAAAAAACCGACTGATGAAGAAATCGTTGAAGTCGGTAGTGCAATGTATAAGGATCAGACAAATATTGTCAAGGGTGGTATGGCGTTAGAGGATATCGTCACTCACGACTATCTTGAGGCTACCGAATACGGCAAAGGTACCCTGCTGGATTTCTTTCAGAAAGACGTATCGGAATTCAGCAGCGAGAAGAAGATCCGCGATCTGTACCCAATCGTTGACGCGCTCTCGGACGGTCAGATCGCCGGTCTGGACTTCCTCTCCATCAAGGATATGTTCATCATGGCAATAACAGACGAAAACGGCTTTAATAAAGTTGATTTGAGTAAGATGCAGGCGGCTTCGATTTTTCAGGACGTCAACCGTGAGATCTATGAAAAGGGCGGCGTCGCACTAACCAGCAAGGCATTGCGCGAAAAGGCGTCGGCACAGTCGGCAAATAATACCTTTCAGCTAAGCACCTTGGGCATTGTGCTCTGGAGCTGTACGGCAGCAGCAGGAATCGCGGCAGGCGGCTCCGCGCTTGGTATGATTAAGACGGGAATTCTCAAACAGCATGAAACCCTGCAAAGAACCTTTAATTCCTTAGACAGCCAGATGACGGACATACAAAACTTAAAAAACACTTTCGACAGCGGCACAAGTGAATGGAATGATTTGCACACGAAATTCAGAGAATTGTATAATCAGAGAGCTGAGGTTCATAGTGAACTTATCGATATAGAAATCGGTCATAGGGAAGAACTCGATAGAGCAACAGAACAATTTGCTAAAAGATCCAATATTTGTAAATACCTCTCCGCGGGCTTCACTGTTGTCGCGGTGATCCTTGCCGGTTACTCCATCTACACCACCATCACGGAGATGATGGAATACTACAAGGTCGATTTCGCGCCTATTCCCAAATATATCGTCGATGAAGCCAATATCACTACAACGCAAACCATCAACGGCAAGAAACAGACGATCATGCTCAAGAACCAGACTGCCTACTATAAGGTCGTCACCTGCAACAGGACTGACGGCGGCGGAAGCGATATCGAGAAGAAAAACCATGAGATACTGCTCGACCGAGCCGACCTCAACGGCGACGTAGGTCAGCAGTGGCTGGCGCTCTACAGCGTGAAATATGAAAACGGCTTGCCAATCCTCGCGGATTCCTTAAAGTTCAAGCAGGGCAAGGGCGGCGCTCCCGATGGCTACACCACGGGTATCCATATGTTCGGCGAAGAGGCCGCTCAAAACCTTACAGAATCAAAGCCCAAGCCCCTTTGCTATAATGATCCCAATGAAGGCACCTATGTATTCTTTAAGGTGGATACAAGCGCGACGGCGGCAGGCTCGCTGTTCTCCGGCGGTTCACTTATGATCGGCGTGCTCATAGGACTGGTCGGCAGCGGGTTGATATGGCTGCTCACCTTCTCCTCCAAGAAAAGAAAAGAGAAGTCAGCTTCATAATACTAATAAACTTATTAAAGCGTTTAATGGAATATTAGTATAAATTCCGCTATCAACGTAGATAAGGAAGTGAGTCAGATGAAGAAAAACATATCATTCTCCAAGCGAGTGTTGTCTATGATGCTGGTGCTCCTCCTGTGTATGGGGACGGTGGCGATCGGTATACCTACCGTCGCGGCAAAAGATTACACCGAAGGGGAACGTGTGTTTATCAACCACTTGGAAATAGGCGAAAAATTGGAAAAAGGGGTAACGATAATCAACCTTAATCCAAATAATAATAAGAAGGATTATAAAGCTTTTTCCATCTATATTGACGGCGAGCTGTATCAGGAAGCTGAAGACAAGATCACCGTTGACCGTCCTGTCACAGTGACTGATAAAACTCTCCGGCGTCAATTTCCCATTCAGGCGGAGATATACCTTGAGACGGAAAAGGCTGAGGCAGAGCCCACTACGGAAGCCCCAAAACGTGTGTATTTAAACGACTTGGATTTAGACGACTTTTTAGACAAAGAAACAACGATCGTCAACCTCAATCCGGATAAAAATAAGAAAGAATATAAAAAGTTTTCCGTCTATCTTGACGGCGAGCTGTATCGGGAAGCCGAAGACGAGATCACGATCAACCGTCCGGTCGTCGTGACGGATAAAACGCTCCGGCGTCAATTTCCCGTTCAGCCGGAGATCTATCTTGAAACATTCGAAGAGGAGAACATTGTCGATTCTCAGAAAGCGCTGCAATTAGCACTGAAGGGCAGCCAGATCGATTTGTCGGGCAGTATTGAGCTGACAGAAGAGCTGAGAGTCAACGACGGAAAAGACCATGTCATCAACACCAACGGCTATTCGATTACTCAGAAAGTTTTGGGGCCTTCCGTTATCAGCGTAACCGACGGATCATCCCTTACGATCATCGGCAGCGGCGAAGAGGGCACCTCTACGCTCAGCGGCGGCGACAATGAATTGGTCGGCGGAGCGATCCGCGTCCTCGGCAACAGCAAGCTGGTTATGAAGGAAATGAATATCACCGATAATAAGGCGCAATTCGGCGGTGGTATCAGAGTAGAGAGCAGCACGGTTGAGTTGACAAAATGCACATTAAAAAATAATGTTGCCTACAAAAACGGCGGCGCTGTGTATATAGACGAAAACTCGACCGCCACGCTTACCGACTGTGAGATCATCAATAACGAAGCGCATGACGGCGGCGGTATCGCCAACCTCGGCACACTGACTGTTGACAACTGCAAGTTGAACGGTAATGCCGTTCGGGACAACGGCGGTGGCGGCGGCATCTGGTCAAAGGGTGACGCGACGATCACCAAGACAGAAATCACCCAGAACGTAAACGCCGTCAACGGCGGCGGAGTCACTAATCATAAGAATATGACGCTGACGGATTGTACGATCTCAGCCAACAAGGCTGAAAACAAAGGCGGCGGTATATTCATCGAGGCACCCGGCAGCAATACCGTGATCGACGGCGGCTCTGTCGAAAACAATGTCGGCAAGGTCGGCGCCGGTATCCATCTCCGTAAGGGTGACCTCACCGTAAAGAGAACAACGCTCAACAGTAATCTCTCCGGTGAAGCCGGCGGCGCACTGTGGGCAAACTCCGGCACAACGGCAGCCTTTTCCGATGCGAAGATGTCGAATAACACCTGCAAAACCAACGGCGGCTGTCTGAATTCGCACGGAGCTGTCAGCCTGAACCGCTGTACCATCGATGGCTGCTCGGCGAATAACTGCGGCGGCGGTATCTATATGGATTCCACTGACACGCTGACCGTACAGGCGAGCGAGATCACTAACTGTATGTCCGTGACCGGCGGCGCCGGGGTCCATTTCCATTCCGGCTCCCTGATCCTCATGGGCGGCAAAACAAGAATCACCGACAGCACGACGGGCGGTAATTCTTCCAATGTTTATTTCAGAATTTTACAACCCATTCAGATTCAGGGAAGATTATACAGCGGCTCGGCCATCGGCTTAACACTTCCCTCCGACGTGAACGGTGTCAACGCTACGTCGGGCTTCGGTCAAAATAACGAAGGCGCTCCCGCGGATATCTTCTTCTGCGATAACAACCAATATAAAATCAACCGTGGCGATGGCGTCGAAGAGGTCAACCTGATCGAAACGATGCAGGCGTCCGACCGCACCGGCTACAGTGTGAAGGTAGAAATCACGGTAACGGATGACGTGGACACGTGGAAGTCGGCGATCTTTCGCATCAAAGGCAAAGCCGACAGAGGACTCGGAGCAGAAAAGGAGCTCAATGTCTCGCCTAATTTTGAGAGCTCCGTCGATGCCGAGGGCAAATCCTATTCCTATGAATACGACTGCGGCTCCGAGTATTTCCCATCTACGATAGAATTTGAAAGCGAATGGGGAGATGTTTTCCCGCGTGATTTTGAAGCCGACGTTACCGTACATATCAACGGGATCAACGTCGCCTCACGCCATATCGTCCAGGAGGGAACCGGGCGCAAAACACGCACTTCTGCTATCGATATCGGCGGCGACAAATATCCCTATCCCGTTCCTGAAGCATTTGAAGTCGATATGCCTAAGGAGATTGACAGCACCGGCGTCATTACCGTCGCTGCCGTTGACCAGTACGGACTGAAATGGACGGCTAAGGGCGAGAACGTGACGATGGAAAACGCCTCCTTCCCGGGAGAGGACACGATTGAGTCGGTCGATGAATCGGGCTTTAAGTGGAAGGTGAGCAGCACCCATAAAAACAATCACCACAGCATCTACAAAATGACCTTCAAGTCCGGAAGCAACGTCTATCCGACCATCACCAAGACGATCAATGTCAAGTTCATATTCCTCCTGCACCTGAGCGTCATCGTGAATGACGAGGAAGTATTTGAAGTATCGGACTACGCAAATAAAACCGTGCATTTTGAGGATATCAAGGTTCCCACAGGCTACTATATCACCGAATTTGACAACGAGGATCGCGGGATCCTTGAGGATCTTTCCACAACAGATGAAGAGACAGGGATCAGGAAATACAGCTATGATTTTACCTTTGTCAATGATTCCGTTACCCTTACCGCGGCGCTCTCGCCTGTCAACTACTATCTTAAATTTGATAAGAACGCTGTTGTTGTAGATGAAAAAACAGGAAAGATTAAAAAAAACAAGGGTGTAAAAGGGTATATCAACAATACGACGCTATATTACGACCAACCGCAGCAAATACCGAAAAACAACTTGAGTCGCAAGGGCTATACCTTGGTCGGCTGGAACACCCAGCCGGACGGTATGGGTACGATGTACGCAATTGACGCTACCGTGGTCAACCTCTCGTCTAAAAAGAACGATGTCGTCTACCTGTACGCGATCTGGAAGCCGAACGGTTCTGCTTCCACGACCGCCTCGATCTTCTCCGACAGTTCGGTGTTGATCTATATCGGTATCGGCATCCTGATCGTGTCCATAGCGGCGGCAGTCTTTTATTACCGTAAAAAGAAGAGGGAAGGAAAGGAGCAGACAGTTGATGAAGCATAAAAGATTCATACCCATCCTCATGTCGGCGCTTCTGCTCCTTGCATCCGTCAGCGTGATAAGCGTCGGCGCGGTCGACACAAAAACCGTCACCTCGGGCGCCGTAGTGGAGGAGATTTTCGACGATGGTGAAACAACGATCACCGAGTGTGATTCACCTGGGGAGGCGTGGGCCAAAGCGATCCATACCGCTGACAACACCAAGGAGGTCGTCATCACGCTCGGTTCTGACTGGATCGAGGACACAGAGCTGACCGTGGGCGCTTCCATGCATATTACGCTTGACCTCAACGGTCATTATGTTCACCGCACCAGAGATCACAACATGATAAGGAACGGCTACGTATTTAGGGTAGAAGAGAACGCCATCTTTACCGTGCGTGACAGCAACCCCAAGGGCGTCGGCTATAAAGGTGTCAGGGGCGGCGTCATCACCGGCGGCGCAAGCGCCAACACCGGCGGTGGCATACATATCGAAGAGAAGGGCGAATTCCGCCTGCAGGGCGGCACCATCTACGATTGCAGAACCGACGAGGACGGCGGCGGCGTCTATGTAGACGGTTCCTCCATGGATACCAAATTCACCATGACCGGCGGCAGGATCTACGGCTGCAGAACCATCGACAGTAATGACGACTGCTGCGGCGGCGGTGTTTATCTGCGCAAGGGCGTCGTCAGCATTTCAAACGCGAAGATCGACGACTGCTACAGCGAGGACGACGGCGGCGCAATCTATTCGTGCCGCGGCGTCATTAATCTGGATAACGTTGTCTTTTCCGGCAACTATGCGCGAGATAAGGGCGGAGCGATCTACACGGCGCACGATCTGGCAAAATATCAGGCGACGGTGATCAAAGCCCACAACTGTATCTTTGCGGCAAATCACGCGGACAAAGACGGCGGCGCGGTATTTATCAACGACAACCCCGATCACAATCAGGCAGTGGTGTTCCACAACTGCACGTTCCGCAGTAATTCCGCCAACCTACAGGGCGGCGCGGTATATGTCAACGACGATAACGTTGCGCTTTCAAGCTGTGAGATCGTCAGCAACAAGTCGGGCAAAGAGGGCGGCGGCGTTTATGTCGACGGCCGCTATAATGTCACGGTCATGGGCCTGACAAAGATCATGGATAACGCCGCCCATGAGGGTGAAGGCGTTGACAACCTCGCGTTGGATAACGACGCGCACATCATCAACGCCGGACTGTATAAGGGCTCAGAAGTTCACTTTGGCCCGACAGGCAGCGACAGCATAGAGGTTTCCGAATGGATCAGCAATTATCAGCAGCAGTATTTTATGGCGGATAAAGGCAATCTTACCACTAAGGATTCGAGATCGGTCAATACGGTAAAGGTACTGAGCGGTTCCGTTTTCAGCGAGGGCGGATTCTATGCGGTGGTGATCCTCGGCGGTGCCGGTATCATCGGAACGATAGCGCTGGTCATCCATCAGAAGAAAAAGAACAAAGCTAAGGAAGGCGGTGAAGAGAATGATTCGAACGAAAGAACATAATTTGCGAAAAACCATCTTCTTTACGCTCAAAACGATCGCCATTATTTTGGTCGTTTGTTTTGCGATAGAATATCCCGTCCAGATGTTCGGACGCGCGTACGCGGCTGAAAAGGTGTATTATGTCTCTGAGGTCAAGGTCTTTCAGGCGAAGACCGAAGCCGAAGCGATCAAGCTCTGTGAAAACGACGGCTACGTCTGCACAAAGAAGGACCTCAACGCCGGAACGGGCAAGGAAGCGGTCGTGATGGGCTATAAGCTCACCGAAAACAAGGATGAAGCAATCTATGATATCAAGCTGCTTCACATGAACGGCGGCTATCAAATCAAGGACTACGCCGAAGCGAACGAGAAGCTTGAGAAGGACAACGTCGGCACCGGCGAGATCTTGTATGACGCCGCAAATGAATTTATCGCCAACTATGAGGACGGCAGCCCCAAGGCGAAGGAAGCCTATATGGGACTGAATCTGTTCAGTATTCACGAGGAAAATAATATCGGACTGGGCGATTATATCATACAGGACAGGGCGGATGAGGAATTCTTTACCAAGATCGTTACCCGCGCCAGCTCCGGTGCTGTGACCGCTATCACCAATTTTCTCGCCTCCGGACTTACCCCGCTGGAAAAGGGAAAAGATGATAAGACGGGTAAAGAGATCGATATTTCGTGGGCACACAAGGTCAATCAAAGCGCTCTTTGGAAAATACTCGATAGCAAAAAGACCTCGGGAGATGATCTTGTAAACTATGACAAGGAGTTCGGCGATAACGCAAATGCGTTATTCAAGCAGCTCCAAAAGTTCACGACCGATTTTGAAAACGCGCAGGCAGCGTATGATGAAAACGAATATGTCGAGGAAGCGAAGAAAACCAATATAGATGAAGCGGTGGAAGAAACCGATAAACCGTCCGAAGAGGACAGCGCGATGGCGCTTGTCAGCGCTTATGAGTGCCTCAATGAGCACGAAGCTTTTGAAGGAAGAAAACTGGGAGAGTATCTTGTCAGTATCGGCAAAAACACCAGCGACAAGGTAGACCTCAGAAGACTTTATCCCATTTTAGAGGCAATGAGCCCCGCACAGCAGAAAATGGTCGGCTTGGTAGGGTTGCTCCCGCTGATCGGCAGCGTCGGAGAAAACAAGTCGAATCAAGATGCTGTTGATATCCTCAACAAGGCTAAGGCAAAGATCAAGGAGAAGATGGGGGAGAACTCCTTCTCCGTTTGGGTCAACACCAATCCCGAGATGGCTGACAAAAAGGTCGCGTTTACCTCTGACGCCATCCGTCTGAGCGCCGCCCAGCAGTTGGTCGATCAAAAGACGGCTATGGATAAGTGGACCGACGCGAAGAAAATCATCGATGACGTCCTCAAGTGGATCAATGTCGGCAGCTCTATCGTCTTTATTTTGACATGGCTCGCAGGTCAGTACGGTATTGCCGGAGCGATCGTCGGCGTCAAAACCGCGACAGCCCTTATTTCTGCCAGCGTTGCCGCAATCGCCGAAAAGGCGATGGCGATCTCGACGATGATCAGCTCTTGGTCGTTCATCTTTTCGCTGGTAATACTGGCGGTGACCTTTATTTTCTTTATCGTATCGCTGATCATCGAAGCGGTGTTGAAGAACAAACCTAAGGAATACACCCAGATGGCGGATTTCGCGGTCGATACAAGGCTCGAAGACGGGAAGAATGTCAATCTGATCTATTCGGCAGTCAAGGATAATCAAAACCGGATCGCCGATCTCAACGGCTACAAGGCGCAAAACGGCTGGGTCTGCATGTACACCTCCACTGATGAAAGAAGCGGCAGTCCGATTCGCGCGGATGAAGAAGGCAATGTGTTCAATATCGTCTACGGCGACGCAAGTCCGGTGAACGGCTATGATTGCGCCAGCTATTTCGGTCAGATCGCGCCCGGCAACTGCAACAATGGCGCCAAGTCCGACGACGTCAACGGTATCTTTATCAATTACCGCACGCAGCGCTCGCTTGCGAACCGCTCAGCCGCAGCCAACACCGGTGACGGTGAGCAGGCAAGCGACGGCACCAAGAGGTACTATGCCGATTTCATCGTCATGTCGGGCAAGGATCCTCAAATCGTAAAAGCACAGATCACCAAGCAGCAGGGTAAATATCAGGTCTTTGATCAGAACCTTTGTGGCGACGTCAAAAATATAGAAAAGGATGAGCCGCAGTACACCTACCTCGCCTACACCGTCACAACCGATCCCAAGATGGCGGTACGCGACATCAGAGTGGCGACATTCCAAAACGGCGGCTCGATCACGTTCGGCGAGATCAGCTACGGCTGCGCCGGAACCCTGGGTTATCCGGCGAATAACAGCGATGAAGACAAAAAATTCCCGGGGGATTTGGACGGTCTGTATTTCACCAAGAATGAAAATGCCGGCTCGCCGATCGAGGTCGGCAGCCTGCATCTGGTATCCTCCCACAGCGAGGCGAAGGCAGGCTGGGAGCCTGTCACTACCTTCAGCGGTCTTCCCTATAACTTCGCGACCAGCCGCTACACCGGTGAGGGGGACGGTTATTCGGAAAGATCCAGAACAAGACCCTACAGCTATACGGGCTACGTAGGCCAGTATGAAGGGACCACAGAAAATTACACTTGTGTCTGGAACAATGAAAAGCGCTATTTGTATTATGAACCGGAGGTAACATACACCTCGGGTACCAAATACCTTTCCGGCGTCTTCTTCGGCTTCGGCGCGGATTCGGAGAACAATGGTATGGGCTTTGTAGATGCAGCGACCGCAAAGATCACCGATCTGTTTGATACGCTCTCGGATATTCCTTATGTCGAAGAGCCAAGCGCTTCCAAAGGCGTCAACCTTGCCGAGTCCTATTTTTACAAGGGTTATCCTGTAGACAGCAACCAAAAATACCTGCGGATGTATTACACATGGAGCTACAATCCCTATCGCGCGCTGACAGACGTGCAGGTATTCAGAGGCTCGCCGTATACCTCAAAGCTGCCCCTGATCCAGAATAAGGCGGTGGAATACCCCGGGGATGCTTCGGCACAAGCGAGCAGATCAGCCGGCTACGCAGCGGCAACGGTAGCGTTCCAGCGTTCTGCTTTGTCAAGAATAGAGCGTGTGATGAGAGGAATTATTCCCGAAAACGCGTATATGGCTCCCAACGGACTTATGGGAGTGATCAACACACATGAAGAGACAGGGGAGGGCTTTACCAGTGAATCGCAGGGCATGTTTACCGCTTCGGGCGCGAATTTCCCCCTGCTGCCGACGAACCTGTATGTCTCTGGCTACGTCAAGGGTCGCTCCGGTCTGACGCTGGATGATGTTGTTGTCAGCAATACCGCGCATGAAGGCGATAACAGCAACGGCAAGCTCACCTGTGATGTTTCTGAGGATAAGACGCTTGCGGGCAACACGCCTGAGGGAGATTTCTTCTCCATTCAGGATCTCAAGGATCCCTATAACCTGACGCCGTTCAATATCTCTTATCCCTCGTGGACGGACGACCGCGGCAGCGCGAAAAAGATCGGCGAGGATAACGGCGACTATTACCATAAAGCCGGCGCCTCGGTCTATATGTACATCAAGCATCCTGTTGTCAGGAAAAAGTACATCTCCAGGATCTTTGTCGGCGCTTCTGTAAGAGAAGACGTCACAAAAACCTTTGATAAAAGCAAAAAGGATAAGAAACCCAGCGACGACGAACTGAAAGCATTCGACCGTCAGGTGGATATGAACGCGTTGTCAGAGGCTACGTCCTCAGGCTCCGACGAGATGATCCCGTTCGATTTGGCAGGCGATCAGTCAAAGGCTTGGTATAAATATGTCAAGGCGGGCGACGACCCCGAGCCGCCAAAGGGCGGCGACCCGGCAGCCTATGTAAGCGTAGCAAGAACCGACGACGTCAACAATGCGATCAGAAGCGTGCTGCTCTACCGGTCTGACGCAGAGGCTGTCGCGAATCAGATACAGGTCGACAGAGCTGTTTACTACTGCGCGTCCAACAAGACGCCGATCAAGATGAACGACGGCAGCACTTACTTCCTCTATTACTCCTATAACCAGGGCACCGCTCCCGGCAAGCCAATCACCGAGCTTGAGATCAGCGATACGGTATTTATCTCCGGTTATTCAACCGCCCTTGTCGCCGATTCGACTGACGTGATCGAAAGGGTGAACGGCAAAAACAAGGTAACGCCTGCCGTTCCCTTCGGCAACCCGAAGCTGGACGTCTTTATCCATGCTAAATATGATGTAGAAACCACCTATTTCAGCAAGATCTATACCGCGTCCGGTGACACTGCCAAGGAGGCGCAGCTGGGACTGCTCGAACAGGGCTGTACAGAGTTCTGCAATATCGACCTCAACCGGGACGCCGGAGGAAAGTACGTCTACTTAGGCTACCGCGGATATTCGCTCGATCAGGAAGAGATCGACAACCAACCATCGGAAGCGGCAAAAGAGACGGAAAGACAGAACCAGCTCTATGAAGCGATTTATGACATCATCTGCACGGTCGGCGAGGAGTTCCATCCGGAGGGCATCGTCTCTGAGCGGAACCAGATCTATTACGCGCCGGTGGTGAGGTACGACAGGAACAAGCAACCGGTACCTACGGATCTCAACGAGGGTACAACAGGTCCTAAGATCTATATGTACTACACAACGATGTACGTCGCTGATGAATACAATAAGCGAATGAGGAGCGAGGAGGATCCCGTCTACTCAACCATGCCGAAGGAATATATGAAATCACCTTTGACAAAAATCGGTTTTGCGATGCAGGATTATGTTCCTTATTCTCAGGATATGGCTTCAGCGTCCACCGGTACCGATAACAAAGTCAAGCCATGGGAATATGTGATGAAGAGCGATAACAAGGAGCATGTCGAGTTCAACGAAGGCGCCGTATCCTTTACCGACAAACACATGACGGACGATCACCGCATCTATATGTTTGCCCAGCGTGAAGAAGGAAATGTCAAGGCTTCCGCTGAGATTACCGGCGGTTACACAACTTCTTCCGTGACAGAAAACCTGCTCTATGTGGAGCAATAACATCCGATTACTGCACCCGATCCCGCCTTTGATGATGTTCTTTCGGCAGAAAGACATTTTCAACGGCGGGGTTGCGTCGCGATTAATCGCAATCATAAAGAAACCTATGTCCGAATAAAAAAGTATCTCGGCTTCATTCTTCCGCTCACGACCTACATTCCTGTAGTATACGAGTTGGTCAAACGTGTGAAAGAAAAGAAAAAAGAAGCACAACCGGTGTCTTGACCGCATACTGAAAAAAGGAACCGCCGCATATTCTCGGCGAGACCGCTATCGTATTGAAAGCGCAGCAGTTAAGCAACTGCTGCGCTCAGTTTGTCGAAAAAC
>CAMVTS010000064.1 GCA_947170465.1 uncultured Clostridia bacterium | reverse complement strand
TTCCCTGTCGTTCGGCGTGTTTGTTTCCTACTACAAATTCCCGCTGTATGAAGCGCTGGCGCAATCCGCTGAGCTGCTGTTCGGCATAGCAAAGCAATCGCGCAGCTGCACCGCAATTCACTTCCAGAAGCACGCCGGTCAGGCCGAGGGGCTGGTGATTCCGCACAAGCACCTCGGCCGCGTGATTGAACTGCACGAGCGGATTACAGGCGCCGATAACGACGACGTAATTCTCTCCGCCATGCACAAGCTGGCGCTGTTCAGGAAAATGTTCAACAGCGCCGATTCTCCCGGGGTGATTCAGAACCTGTTTGACAATACCTTTGACGCCGACGCGCATCAAGGCAACGCCTTTCTCAAAACCACCCTTCCGGCGTTCTTCCGCGACCTCAAAAACGACATGGAGATTCAGCCGATTGGCGGCAGTGACGCGTCGGACGCGGTGCTCGCGATGACCTATATCCTGAGAGTACTGAAATTCTTTACCGAAAGCGGAGGTGAGGATTGATGAAAACCTATCTTGTCCGATTGACGCCGCAGGAGCCGTACTTCTTCGGCAACGAAAAGACCTTTCTGTTCAAAAAAGAGGATAACCAGGGACAGCGCGGCAACAGCTACTATATCCGCAGTGAGCGCACGCCGCTGCAGTCCACCCTGATGGGCATGATGCGCTATCTCCTGATGCCCTTCAAGGATTACAGCCACCCGGAGGAAAACGCGCCGGTCATCGGCAGCGAGAGCTTTCAGCTTGGCAAAGCCGGACAATCCTTTGGCACAATTCGGAAAATCCATCCTCTCTTTCTGATGAAGGGCGATGAAGCCTACGTCGCGACGCCCCTTGACTGCAAGCCCGGCGGGAAAACCTACCAGCCTGCTGAAAAAGCTGACAGATTTGATTGGCGAAAAATACGCGGTTGTCCGTGATTTCAACGACTTTGATTTGCCGGTCATCGCGCGCAACTGCCTGGACAACGGCATCAGCAAGAACCTGTGGTACGAGGAGGTCGTGCCGCATGACAGCGTATTCTATACCTTCATTCTAACCCCCGACAAAGAAATGAAGCTCAGCCTTGATGAGATTATTCAGATTGGCGGTCACGGCTCTATCGGCTGCGGCTTTACCAAATTCACCAAGCTGAACTGAGGAGGGATGAGCCTTGAATAAAAAAATGGTCAACGACTGGATTATGCCCGCGAGAGAGGCGCTGATCGCCTGCGGGATTGCCGGTGACGGCAAGATAGACAGCGCCTTCCGCAGTCAGATTTCCTCCTTTGGCGCGGCTGTCGTCATGGGCAGTCTGAAAGCCGCCGTCGCGTTTTTTGCTGCGGACGGCAACGCGGACGTACCGCGTTCGCAGCTGATAAAAGCGATTTATTATGTGATTAAACGCACAAAACAAGAGCCGAAGCAAGTATTTGACTACGTCTGCGCAAAAGACAACCGCGAGACCAAGGAGAAATTTATCAACGCCTCCATCGCCCTCAAGCTAGCCATGAATTTCTTCGACTTGGGCAAGGGCGACGACAAGAAGCAGAACGGAGAGGATTGATTTGAATAATTTAAGCCTGTTCTATTATAAAGAGTATTACAAAGAGCTCGGCTGCGACTCCTTCAAGAGCAAAGACGAGGATAAAAAGCATGATGAAGGCACGGCGGAGAAAAACCTGCGTGAGCTCGTCAATACAACGTTTGTTCACGACAGGGATTATCAGGAAGCACCCGTCGCCGGCTGTCAGACCTTCATTCTCCGGACGCTTTATCCCGGTCTGCTGATTGGCATCGGCATTCCTCACGGCGCCGGAAAACTCGGAGACAACGACTACGATGTCAAGCTGGGCTTTTCCTTTGACTATGTGACCGGTCAGCCGGTCATTCCCGGCAGCTCGGTCAAGGGCGTGCTGCGCAGCCATTTTCAATACCGCACTGTGGCGGTGACGGCGATTCTCAGGCAGCTCGGCTTTCCCGACGTCACCGACGGCATAGTCAGGTGGGATAAGAAAAAGGACAACGACTGTCTGGAAAAAGCCATTTTTGAAAACAGCGACGTCTTTTTTGACGCGGTGGTGTTCGACGGTGACGAATACAGTAATCTGGTCGGCACCGACTATATCACACCTCACACGAAACCTACCCAAAACCCCATACCGGTGCAGATTCTCAAAATCATGCCGGGCGTGCGGATGGAGTTCCGCTTCAAGCTCAGCGAAAAGACAGTCTGCGGCATAACCTTCACCGAAGACGTGCTCATCAAGCTGTTTCAAGAGTTGCTGGTACTCTTCGGCGCCGGCGCCAAAACCAACGTAGGCTACGGCGTGTTTGAGCCTGCCGACGACAAGGAAGAACCAAAGAAGAAGAGGGAGCCGAAGAAGCAAAAAGAGGAAGCGTTCCAAAAAGCGACTCAGAATTCAAACCGGGACAAAATCAAATGCCCTCATTGCGGCTTTTTCAACTTCCGTTACAACAAGAGCGGCACGCGCGAAAACACATGGTGCTACAAATGCCGCAACAAACTGAAATAAGGAGGAATCGGAATGGGTGAACCAACCGCTCTCCCCTACAGCTACCACACCTTCATGCTGGCGTTCCGGTTTGACGGTCAGTTTCCGTCCGGCAGCGAGCACGGCAACTGGAAGGAGGATTCTCTCCGGTCGCCGTCTGACGAAAGTGAGCTGCCGCTGAACTTCCAGACCTATCAGTACTTCACGCCGGAGGCGCGGCAGCTGATGTTCAACAAGGATACCATCAAGCGTTTCAAATACAGCTTTCCCGACGATGCCAACCGGGAGTACATCATCCGCAAGACCTTTGCGGGCAAGCCGCGCCGGATGGAGGAATACCGCCTGTGGATTGACAACATCCGGGTGACCAAGTTTCAAAACAACATCGCCATCATCCAGTTTGAGCTGGAAAACTTCGACGCGGAGCACCAAAACCTGGAATCCGTCAAGCGCATCAACGAATACGGACGCCGCATCAACATGCCGTTTCTCGTTGACAGTAAGGTGATACACCCGTTAACAGCGGACTCCATTGCCATTATGGGCAGCGAAGTAACGTTTCAGAAGTTCGGTGAGGAATCCCTGAAACAATTCCGGGAGAGTGCGGACAAGCAAACCATCATTCCGCCCATCATGCGGCTGATACGGGAGCTGCTCTGTCTGCAGCCAAACGAAACCGCCAACATCAAGCCCGTCATCAACGACAGAATGTTTGTGTGCTGTCTGGTGCGCGACGAAGCCTTCAGTCAGGAGATAAAGTCCGTTCGTTATGAAGAGAACGCGGCGATTCCCGTCTGCGGCAAGGATATCTACACCGACCGTGAGCTTGCCAACAAAATATATGCCTTTGCCTATATCGACGCGGAGGACTCCTCCTGCCAGTCTCCGGAGATGCGCGAAGCCCTGCTGAGGCGCTGCGTCTACAGCCGGTGGCGTGACTGGGGCACCTTTGACGTCATAACGCACCATTCGCTGGTGCGTCTCACCGGAGCATGGGACGGTCTGCGCGACAGCGTCATCAATCCGTTCCTGACGCAGTACACCGTCATGGCGGCAGGCGCGCTGCTGCAGCGCGCAACCGCGATGAAGCTCTCGGAGGACTGCGCTGATATTTCGTCAGCGTACTTCAACGGCAATGAAACCGAGGCGCTTAACGACAGTATTCTCCGGCTCAAACGCGACTATGTGTACGCGCAGAACAATATTTTCCTGAATCACTTCACGGCGCAGGAACAGGGTATTGACGAATTTGACATGATGCGCAGTGAAATGTACATTAAGGACTCCCTGAAAAACCTCAGCTACAAGGTGAACGGCATTTACGACTTCACCACCGCCAGCGCCGAGGAAGAGGAAACCCACCTGCTGAACATGCTGACCTATTTCGGCTTGCCGCTGTCCGTCATGCATGTGTTGCTGGTGATTCTCTCCTTTGTCTGGTTCCAGCACAATGAGGTTTTGCAGTGGATTATTTTTGGTATCATTCTCATCATTTCATCAGTTTTTTCCTATATCATTCTTAAGTGCTATCGCGAACAGATACGCCGAAAAAAGGCAAAAAACGAGTAGGAGGCTACCCATTAAATAAGCAGCCGACCTCTTACACCGCCGTGTACCGTTCGGTACACGGCGGTTCAATAGTTTGAGTTTTTTTATCTGTAAAAAACCGCGTCAATCTGACGCGGCTCCGGTTTATTTCTTTTTAAAAGCAAGATAATCCTGTTCGATACCGTTTGCTTCTGTCTCGGCGTCAATCCAGACGTTGATAAACTCGTCGAGGAGCATGACTTTGATATCGTGGTAGTAGGGGTCGTAAAGCGCGAGCTTAATCATTTCGGGGTCGGTGCCGTCGCCGAAGGAGTAGCAGCCGGTGAGCACCATCCAATGGGAGTAATTAATCAGGCTTTCGAGCATGACCTGATAGCCGTCGGTCGCCAGAGCGACGATATCGTCAAAGGAATTCGCCTTCCGGTCGCAGCCGCAGACGACGTCCATGCCGCCGAGCAAGCCGGTGCGTTTGATATCCGCCGAAAAATAGGGCTGCGGCGTCAGGTGATACCGGCTGACAATTTCATCTTCGCTGAGCCAATGGTCGTCAAAGGCGGACATCATCGTCCGGATACAGGCAAAGGCGCACGTCCAGTCTCTTTCCTGACGGAACAGCGACGGCGGACACAAGCTGAAGGAGCGGTTGATATGGACGATATTTTTCTGGAACAATTCAAATTTTCTCATAGGGGTACTCCTCTGTTCAATGGCGGCGGTTCTTGTCGTCACGCGGACGGTTTTCACGGCTGCTCAGGGACATGAGCAGCTTGTAGAACGAAAATACCAGGATAATGACAATCGACGCCAGCACATAGGCGTTGAGCGGTGTGATTTTATTTTCGGAAACGTAGATAATCTCGCCGAAGGTGCCGAGGGCGGACAAAAAAGTCAGCAGGAAAAGAAACTTATTTTTAATCTTATCCTGTTTTTTTGCGCTTTTGCGCTTGTTGCTTTCCATCAGGACGTTGAGTATCTCGATATTCTGCTTGTATTTTTCAAAAATGGCCGGCAAGCCAAAGGCGTTGGCGATTCTCTCGGAGGACATACGGGTGGTCGGAAACAGAAAGTGGTCATAATCGGAGAACACCAGCGCGTCAGACAGCTCCTCGTTAATGCTGTCGAGCTGTTCAATCGCCTTTTCATAGTCCCGGGTACCGGACTGGTTCTTCTGCAGCCTTCTCAAATCCCTGTAGATTCTGTCCACGGAAGCGTCCTGAAACAACAGCAGCTCCACAAAAAACAGCTCGACGGACTGGTAGGAAACCCGCTTCTGCAGGGTGTCGGGCAAGGTTGAGCAAGCCTCAAACATCGTGGTGGTTGACACATACACCTTCGCCGTGTCGTAGATAGCGATATCCTCGTCAAGCAACTCGGCGAACTTGCCCTTGAGGGCACCCATCGCGTACTCCTCATTTGCCAGGGCATTGACGGTGTCCTTCCTGGAAACGTCGCCGTAGGCAAAAATCACGCTGCGCTTCTTGCCGTAGGGCTTGATTTCCAGCAGCGAGAGCAGCTCGTTCATGCTGTACTCATAGCCGTTGAGCGCAAACCTAAAGCCGTTGCCGCCAAAATAATTGTTGACCTTATTGCCGCCGATTTCACAGTTGAGCACCATGAATTCCAGAACACAGAAGCCGGTGGACTTGTGCCAGGTCAGGTACAGCCGTGCCTTCTGGACATACCTGCGTTTCTCGACGAAATCCTGCGGAATCACCAAATCAATCACGCCCAGATAGCACCGGCAGATGTCCCTGATGAAGCCTTCTTCGGTTTCTTCCACCAGCCGCTTAAAGATAATATCGCAAAAGAAATCCGAGGAGGATTCCTGATTCGGCAGCACGTCGGTGACGCTCAGCTCCATGCGTCCCGGAACCATCAGGTAGACGTCGCAATAAGGCAGCGCGTGCGGTACGGCGGTGTTGTGCAGATATTCATTCTCGCGGAAATGCTGCGTCTGCGCCTTGAGGGCGAAGTAGGCGTACAGCGGCTCCGTGTCGTCCGCGTCGTTTTCATCGCGCAGAGCGAGTATGCCGTCCGTGATAGCAACAGCTCTGCGCAGGGTATTGTAATGACCGAGCACCGTGTCGAGCTTCCACATCTCAAAACGGTCAATGCGGACAACGCGGAATTCTGTCTCCGCAGCCGTTTCATCGGTTTCAAAAAACAGGTTGTCCCTGTGTTCGGCGCGCAAAACGGCGTTTTTCAGCCGACAGACGCGCACCGGCTCATAGGGGATAGTCAGCTTGCTCAGCAGCGCGGCAAACCGCTCCCTGTCAATTAATAGCAACATGTTGTGCGCCATTCCCTTTCACAAGATTGGTGTCAGAAAGTGTCGATAACCTCGGCGGCATAGAGCTGAATCAGCGTCGCGTCGGCAACATCGACCTTGCCGTCGTGATTGACGTCGGCGGCTTTCTGCTGTCTGAAGGTCAGCTCGCTGATTTCGGCGGCTGCCAGCTGGACCTCGGTGACGTCGGTGACGTCGATTTTGCCGTCTCCGGAAACGTCGCCGACGAGGTTGTCCCCGATGACAACCGCCCTGAAGGGCAGCGAATGGCTGACAGCGTACTGCTGGGCATAGCTTTCGCTTTCGCCGAGGAGCATGACGTTTTTGCAGCCCTCAAAGGCGTTCGGCTGGATATAGCCGACGGTCTGCGGAATCGTAATTTCCTCCAGCGCCTTGCAATTCTCGAACATGCCGAAGCCGACGATGTCCTCGGAGCCGATTTTCTTGACGCCCTCCGGAATTACCAGCGTCGTCATGCTGCGGCAGTTGGTGAAGGCTTCGTCGCCGATGGCGGTGACGGTCTGGGGAATATCGAGCGATTTCAGGCGGCGGCAGTCGTAGAACGCCTCGTCGCCGATAGTTTTCAGCTGACTGCCCAGACGGACGCTCTCCAAATACAGACACTTTTCAAAGGTATTTGGCGCAAGCTCGGTCACGCCTGTGGGAAGGCTGACGGACTGAAGGCTGACGCAGTTGTAGAACGCGCCCTTGCCGACAGAACGGACAGTGGAAGGTATGTCGGCGGTGACGATATACTTGTTGTTGGCGAACGCCCAGTCGTCAATGGCGGTGACGGCAATGCCGCTGTAGTCCATGGTCTCGCCGTCCGGCAGGAAGGGATTGTCAACCGCATAAACCGCGCCGTCGGGATAGCGCTCCGGAATCGCGGCGTTACCGACGGCGTTTGTCAGCGCCAGCGTGCCGTTTTCCAGCATGCGGAAGGCATACTGATTGGAATACGTGCTTTCCGCCGCGCCAAACTGCGCCATGCCCATTGTCATCATCATGACAGCGGCAGTCAGGGCTGCGGCTGTTTTACCGAATATTTTCATGCAAAGACCTCCCAAAGATATATAGTTAAATTAATTATACCACAAATAAAAACCGGTGGCAACACCATTGACAAACTGGAAATATTGTCGTAAGATAATAAACAGGCAAGCACAGAATATTTTTTTCCGTTATCAAAAATTTGCCTGCGAAAAAACCGGATTGAAGAAGGTTTTATACATTGTGAGCAAATACACAGCAAACACACAAAGGAGAAGAACAATGAAAATGAAAAGAATTCTTTGCGCACTGACGGCGGCGGTTATGCTGGGAACCGGCACAGTTGTCACGGCAGGCGCGGCACAAAACGACACGGTGATTCTCAACCTTGATGAGCTTTCCGCCTTCAAGGGCAGAACCAGGGAACAGGTAGGCGAAAAATACAGCGAGGTGCAGACGATTGCGCCGACCTACAGCAACAGAGACAGAAGCACCTGGTACAGCGTTCCGTCGTCAACCGAAAATCCCTACGAGCCGGGCGTACTGACCGAGGACACGCACAAGGCAATGCTCGGCATGACGAACTACTTCCGCTGGCTTGCCGGCTGTCCGGCGTACAGCGAATCCATTGAAAGCTCCGCAGACCTGCAGGCAGGCGCGCTGGTGAGAAACTTTGAATTTGACCACTACATTTCGGCTGAAAGTAAGCCGGAGGACATGAGCGACGCGCTCTGGGAGCAGGGCGCCAACGCATCGCACAATATTATCGCGATGGGCTACACACCGCGCGGCTCGGTAACCGGCTGGATGAACGAGGGCTATAATAGCTGGTCAGGCTCTTGGGATACAACGGGTCATCGTCACGCGCTCATCTCGCCCTATTACGAGGGCGTTGCCTTCGGCTACAGCGGCAGCGTTGGTATCGGCAAAATACTCTATGCGCAGAACGACCTCAGCTACAATCCGGACGACGTGACCTTTGCGTTTCCGTCACCCGGTTACTTCCCCAACGATTTAATCAGAAGCTACAGCTCCGTCTGGGAGGTCTGCTTTGCCGAAAAAACGTTACATGCAGAGGAAAACGCTGACGTGACCGTCACCATCACCAACCTGAACACCGGCAAGGTCATGGAGAGAAGCACGGCGGACGATACAGTGCGTACCGGTGACACGATTGTGCTGTTTGCGCAGCCCGACGACGCCGACGGAAGCACCTATACCGACAGCTACCGCGTGAACATCAAGGGCTTGAAAAACACCGACGGCAAGGACGCGGAGGTGGTGTACAACGTCAATTTCTTCGACGTCAAGGACTACGCGCCCACACAGGTCAGCAGCGTCGCCAACGACTGGAACTACATTGTTTACGAGTCCATGAAGGACGCGGACAGCCTGCAAAAAATCGGCGCAATCCTGCCAAAAAAAGTACCCGTCCAAACGCAGAGCGGCAAAACCTGCGAGGTCGATATTCTCGGAAACTGGAAGCTGGACGAGGAGAAACAGTGCTGGTACGCCGCAGCCGACCCGCAGTCGCTTCCCGAAAACGCGACCGACCCAAAGGGCTTGCTCAGCCGCGTGGAAGTGAAGTACACCATCAGCGACGACTATTATGATTCCTTCAATTACTTTACCGTCAGCCCCGGCGAGGCGAAATCCGGCGACGAGGTAACATTCAAGGTCACCAGGGTTGCTACTTCTGCTAAAGTTTCCGAGGTCTACCGCGTCACGCCGAACGGCGACGGCACCTATTCCGGCGAACAGCGCTTCAATAGCAAGACCTCACCGGAGTTCTCGACAGAAGACAACGATCATGTCTATACCAAAGCCGTCACCCCTGCCGACAGCGGCGAGTACCTGTCCGTCTACTATTACGACAACGGCTATTTCAACTCACGCTATGTTTCCGTCCGCACCCAGACGCTCACGGTAGAGGGCGCTGTATTGAAAGGCGACGTGAATGGCGACGGCAAGGTGGACGTCACCGACGCAACGCTTGTCCAGATGTTTGCCGCCGAGCTTATCGATTTGAGCGCCGACCGGCAGAAAGCCGCCGACGTCACCGGCGACGGCAAAATCGACGTCACCGACGCGACCTTAATCCAGATGTACGCCGCCGAGCTGATTGATAAATTTTAACAGAAAGGACAGCCGCATTTCCCGTGTGGCTGTCCTTTGTTTTTTGATGGCGGAGAAAAAATATGTTGAAAATGGTGGGTTCGGTCTCGACCAAACCCTACAAGATAAAGCGGATATAATTGATACGAGAATCTTTTGTCCTTCCTTTTTCTCCAAGTATCATACCCTGAGAATCAGGTTATTGGCACCGAAGGTCGCGGTATATTTGACGTCCTTTGACATTTTGAGAATAATGGACAGGTTGACTTTTTCTTCTTCCTTTCCCTGACTGTCATTGAGCAGCTGATAGTAATCCTTCAGGTTGAGCGGCTTGCAGTCGTCTCTCATGCGGATAATCAATTCGTCGTCCTTTGCGACCAATCTCATGTTGATATGGTGCTCTTTTCCGTCCTTGAAGCCATGCTCCGCCAAAAACACAGCCAGCTCCTCGGTAATCAGACCGTAGGTTTTGGCGCGCTTTTTACCCGCGCCGTGTTCCATGGCAAAGGCAAGCGCGATTTTTGACAGCTCCTCGATTTCCTGTGTGGAGGAAGCTATCACCGCAATCTCGTTTTCGGGCGTTGTTCCAAAGCCTTCAGGCATCAGGAGCATTTTGTCGCTGAACGTCTTTCCTCCCTTATTCATCAGTATGTAGAAAACGGCAATCAAAGAAAGTCCCGCCATGTTGACGACCTTGGAAATCCACGCGCCCTCATAGCCGATGACGCGCAGCATCAGGAGCGTAACCGGAATCAGGTTGCCGCACTCGATTAGGAAGCTGTATATATTGGCAAAGCGCAGCCGTTTGATACCCATCAGGTAGTTATTGAAATTATAGACGATGGTGTGGAACGGCAGAGACAGGCAGGACACCCGGATACATTGCTTGGCGAGCTCCAGCGCCTCAGGGTTATCGGAATTGAGGAAGAACGCTGCCAGCGGATCGCAGAACAAAAACAGCAGCACCGTGATAATGCTGGTCATAATCAGCGCGTGAATCAAAGACAGCCTTTGCACCAGCTTGATGGAATGGCGGTCTTCCTCGCCTGCAAACACGCCCGCAAACGCCATCAGCGTATCGGCAGGCGCGTACCAAGCCGCGCGAAGGAATACGGTAATCTGGGCAAAAACACCGTGAGCCGCCACCAGATAAGGCATATTGAAGGCGGTGAGCAGGTTGTTGACAATAAGACCGCCCAGAGACTTGCTGCCCTTGGTAACACCCATCGGAGCGCCGAGCCGGAATATCTCCGCGCACAGCTTCGGACTGAAGCCCTTGAAGCGCAGCCTGAAAACAGAGGCGCTGTTCCTGCCCGCGTAATAGGCGGCGCTCACAAAGAACGGCACGATATAGCCCAGTGAGGTTGCCAGCCCAATCTCCAGCATACCCCCGTGCAGGACAAAGACAACAAAGGCGTCCGCCGCGATATCAATGACCGTTGTCATGATGGAGGTTGTGTTCACGCGCTTGTACTGCCCTTCAATCTGCAAAAACGGCGTAATCACCCTGGTGAGCGTATAGAACGGAAATCCAAGCAGGTATCCCAAGAGATACTGTTTTGTCATCCCGGCAATTTCGGGGTCTCTCGCTCCGAGGGCAAAGGCAAGTCCCGAACAGAAGAAAAACGCTAAAAGGGACAGCAGAACCGACAGACCGCCGCTCATTATCAGTGAATCCGAGAAGACGCGGTTGGCATCGTCCAGCTTGCCTGCGCCAATCATGGAAGAAACCTTGTTGCGGGCGCCGTTGGCGACGGCGGAGCCTATCAGTTCAAAAAACATAATCAGCGGTGACATAAAGCCCAGGACCGTTACGCCATCAACGCCGATAAAATGGCTGACAAAAACCAGGTCGATAATCGGACCGATTGCTTTTGAGAAATCCGAAACGCCCCATGATAATTCCGACTTGTGAAACAGCCTGCGAATAATTTTGTTTTCAGCTTTTCCGCCGTAAATCATTTCCATCTTATATCCTGCCTTTTTTAGGGTTTGTATCCGATGTTTCACGGTTTCAGGTAATTCTATTATCCCCGAATAATGTCGTTATGTCAATACCCGATTGAAAGCAAAAACACGCAGTCTTCGGCTTCAAAAAACGATAGAAAACATCCGGAAATATATTTTTCAAAACAACGTATGACAAAGAGATACTGCTTTGACAGTGTTTGCCCGACAGAAAGGACAGCCGCGTTTCCCGTGTGGCTGTCCTCAGACTGTAGAAAGAGAAGCAAAGTTATCATAAGCATAACCCTGTTTGTTTTTATATCTTTGTTACGTCATAGTTTTTCGTGTCGAGATAGGAACAGCCCTTCTCTGCTTCGGCAAGGGTTATTCCTTCGGTTTCCTTGTAGGCGTCGCCCTCAAAAACGAGCTTGCCGTCCGAAAAATAGCCATCAGCGGTCATCACAAGCGTGCCGTAATCCTTGAGCTTGTCGTTCTGGTAGGTAACCACCAGATAAGTGGAATCGGTGGAGGTCTTGTTGGTGACGAAGTAAATATTGCTGACGGTGATTTTTTCAACGTCCTTTGCACCCTCAAACAGCTTGTCAACGTTCCCGGTGACGTAGGCTTTGACGGCAGCGGCGTTTTTCCTGGCGGTATCGGCATTCAGCTCCTCAGCGGCCTCTGCCGTGTAGTAGAACGGGTCTCCGGTCAGTTCAAGGCCGCCGCCTTCCGCAAAGATGTTGAGCTCGCTGTACTGCACCTTCACCTTGTCGCCTGCCTTGACCTCGTCGGGAAAATCAAACGAAACAACCGTGTTCTCGATATCGCCTCTGCTGACCTCGACGCAGCTGCCGAAGTACTCGTTGCTGACAGTGATGCCGTTAATTGTCGCGTTGAAGGGCTTGATGCCGACTCTGTATGTCTTCTGTTCATCCTGTCTGGTGATAATGAGGTTGTTTTCCCTGAGGTAAGAAAGAATATCGAGCTTGGTGACAGCCTTTATTTCGATATCATTTTCTTTCACCGTGTCGGCAACCTTCATTTCCTTTTTGATGTCCCTGCAAATCAGCTTGACACCGAGCTCATTGCCGGCATAGTCCTGCATCTCCTGACGGGAATACAGCAAGGAATCCCAGCTGGTGGTAACGATGAGCGCGGATTTCTTTTTTAAGCCCTCAAAATAAGCGGAGCCAAGCCCAAAATCCGCGTTATTTTTGTTGCCCTTTTCCTCAAAGCTGACGGTCATGCAGCAGAGAATCTCCTCCAAGGCATATTCCTTCTCTTCGTCATTGAGCAGATTGGGATAATCTTCCCGAATTTTATCAATATCAACAGAAATCTCGCCCTCGATATTGCCGTCATAAACGATTTGCGTATCATAGTCATAAAGCGTCATAGTCAGGTACTTGGTCGGATCAAAGGTAGGTCTGAGCGCCGGAATAATCACCGTAAAGAGCAAAATCAAAAACAGCGCGACCGCCGCGACGCCGATACAGGTGAACAGAATCGCCCTCTTTGCACCCTTGGACATGGGCTTTTTGGGAGCAGGCTGCACCGCCTGAGGATAAACCGGAGGCTGCTGTTCCGGCTGAGAATTGACCGGTGCCTGTTCCTCCGGCTGTGGATTGACCGGTGCCTGTTCCTCCGGCTG
>CAMVTS010000063.1 GCA_947170465.1 uncultured Clostridia bacterium | reverse complement strand
ATGATTGCTTGCGTATATTGTCCATATTGGAAAATGACACCGTAAGTACAGTACATTTCATACAAAAAACTTTATAATCCTTGACTGAAAAAGGCAATAAATGTATAATATAATAGTATTTAAAGTATGATGAAAGGGCTTGACACGAACGACGACAAGGGTAATAATGCTAAACAATTAAATTACCTCATTAATCATAATATTACGCCATCCACAGCTATGCATGTACGCCTCGCGCAAATAGAGAAAGAAAAACAAAGCCGCTAAGGCATAAAAAGCAATAACAAATAAGTGGCAGACATACGGCAGCGTGTGACTGCCATTCTTCCTATAAATAAACTAGAATTTATTTCAAAAATTAGCTCATTTGTCCCCCAATTGTCCCCTTGCATGTGTTATTATGATAATGAAATCATTTATTTCTGTAAATATACAATAAACGGAGGTGTTTTTATGAAAAAACTACTAATGATTTTCACCTTGGCACTGCTTTGCATGACCATGCTGGTGCTGGGACCGTCGCAGGTTGTTGCCTCGGCGGCAGGAAACGAACAAAAATACATCAGCGAGGTCAAGGTCGGCATGGGCGTGACCTCGGATCAAGCGTCCAAGGAACTACTTGACGAGGGCTATACGATTCTCAAGGACGAATGCGGCAATTATGCTGACCTCAACAAGGACGCGGGCTCCAAAAGCACCTTGAAGGAAGGACCCAGACAGAAGATTGTCTACCTCGGCTACAAGACAACCGCGGACGCGAGCGACGCGATCACCGACCTCGCGGTGATGAATATGAACGGCGGCTACAGCTTTGAGGATTACGAAAAGCTGATGAACGACCATATGGATACCCGGATCAAGCCGTTTGTCAACAGGTTTATCGCGACTCTTAATGAATACCGCGAAAATCTGAAAAAACCGCAGGACAGCGCCAACTACAAGCGCGCGAATCACTATAAGACCCTGCTCAACAAGCTGACCGACGACGACACAGGCAACAAGCCCTTGGGCGATCTGCTTGTCAATCAGACAAAGTACGAAATGGGCGACGACGCCTACAACAAGCTCTCCAATACGGAGAAGAAAAACCACTGCGACATCCTCACCCTTTTGATGCAGGGTAACGGTCAGGCAGTGCTGCTGATGGAAACCCTGCTGACAAAAGCCGCAGATTCCACAGACAGCACTTGGATTGACCGCTTCACGGCAACCAGCCTCGATAAACTGACGGAAGCTGTAAAAAAGGATCATCCTAATATGACTCCCTCCGAGGTTAATCAGGAGCTCGACAAGCGTTACAACGACGACGCTAAAAAAATCCTCAGCAAGTGGAGCGCGTTTAACGAGATTTTGATGAACTACGATATCGCGCTCAAAAGAGCCGAGGAAGTAATCAAAAAGGATTCCGAGGATAAGGATAAAGAAATCAATCTGGATGATAATTCTTCGGAAAAGGAAATCGAAGAAGCCGTTAATCAGACGTACAACACAGAGGCAGAAATGCTAAAGAGCGGCAGAACATCAGAGGATATGGTTGCTCATGACTACCTTCAAGCTACCGACTACGGCGACGGCACCATGCTTGAATTCTTTGAACGGGATAAGTCCGAGTTTGAGGATCCCGAGATTATCCGCGAGCTGTATCCGATTGTCGATTCGCTCACGGGCGGTCAGCTTGCCGGTCTCGACTTCCTGTCCATCAAGGATATGATTATGATGGCAGTCTCAGATGAAAACGGCTATGAGAAAGTAAATTTAAAAGATATAGAGTCTGCGTCCGTCTATCAGGACGTTAACCGTGAAATTTACGAAAAGGGAGGAGTTGCCCTGACAGACGCCGCCTTGCGCGCAAAGGCAACTGCTCAGGAGGCTGAGCCTGCTTTTGCGTTGAGCACCTTAGGCACCGTGCTGTGGAGCGTTACCGCAGTTTCCGGCGCCGCGGCGATTGGCACTATGGTTTTGAAAGAAGTAACGGCGAAAAAACTCTTTGGTATTCTTGATCCGAAAGTAAAGCATACATACAAGCTGCTGCAGGAAGCAACAGACCATGCCGTCGCCAAATTTAGAAAAGTTAAGGCGTCATGGCATAATCCCAAAATCAGTAAATATACATTAACTGATGTAAATTACTACAAAAGGCTTAAAAATAATGCGTTGGATCAAGAATCTAGATTCTTAAATTCCAAGGAATACAGGGAATCTTTAGGTGAATATACTGTAAAATCAGACGTATGCTCCTATCTCGCCGCAGGCTTTACCGTTCTCACCGCGATAATGGCAGTGGTATCAATCTATTACACCGTCACGGAAATGCAGGCGTACTACAAGGTCACTTTCGTGCCGATTCCCAAATACATTGTTGACAGAGCGGATATCACAGCCGTCAACGAAAGGGGCGAGACGGTGATGATAAAGAACCAAACCGCCTACTATAAAGTGGTACTCTGCAACCGCAAAGCCGGCAGCAGCAAAGTGGAAGAGAACAACTACAAGATACTGCAAGACCGCAACGACCTTAACGGCGACGTCGGAACGCAGTGGCTTTCACTCTACAGCGTCAAGTATAAGAACGGTACGCCGATTCTTGCGGATTCGCTGAAATTAAAGATGGGCAGCGGCAACATGCCCGAGGGCTACACCACGGGTATTCACCGCTTTGGCGAGACAAACGCCTTTAACCTCACCAGCAAGTATTACTGCTACAACGACCCAAACGACGGCACCTATGTATACTTCAAAAACGAAACCTCAACCGTCAAGGATTTGACAGCATCAGGCTCCAGCTTCTCGGGCGGCTCGCTGGCAATCGGCGCCGTAGCCGGAGTCCTTGTCGGAGGCGCTGTCACGTTCCTCATCATGATGCTTGTAAACAAGAGAAAGAAAAACAAAGCCGCTAAGGCATAAATAGCAATAACGAATAAGCGGCAGACATACGGCAGCGTGTGTCTGCCGTTCTGCCTATAATAAATTAAAACTATTTTCAAAAATTAGCTCATTTGTCCCCCAATTGTCCCCTTACGTGTGTTATAATGATAATGAAATACATTATTTCTGTAAATATACAATAAACGGAGGCATTTTTATGAAAAAACTTCTCACGATGATTACTTCGGCACTGCTTTGTATGACAATGCTGGTGCTGGGTCCGACGCAGGTTGTTGCCTCGGCGGCAGGAAACGAACAGAAGTACATCAGCGAGGTCAGGATCGGCATGGGCGAGACCTCCGACCAGGCGTCCAAGGAGCTGCTTGACGAGGGCTATACGATTCTCAAGGACGACAGCGGCAATTACGCCGACCTCAACAAAGACGCAGGCTCCAAGAGCATTCTCAAGGAAGGTCCCAACCAGAAGATCGTCTACCTCGGCTATAAGACCACCGCGGACGCAAACGACGCGATCACCGACCTCGCGGTGATGAATATGAGAGGCGGCTACAGCTTTGAGGATTACGAAAAGCTGGTAAACGACCATATGGACACTCAGATCAAGCCGTTTGTTGACAGATTCATCACAACGCTTACGGAATACCGCGAGAACCTGAAAAAGCCGGAGGACAGCGCCAACTACAAGCGCGCGAATTACTACAAGACCCTGCTCAACAAGCTGACTGACGACGACACGGGCGACAAGCCGCTGGGCGATTTGCTGGTCAACGAAACAAAGTACGAGATGGGGGACGAGGCATATAACGCGCTCTCCGACGAGGAGAAGAAGAACCATTGCGATATCCTTACCCTTTTGATGCAGGGCAACGGTCAGGCGGTCATGCTGATGGAAACGCTGCTTACAAAATCGGCGGATTCCTCAGACAGCACATGGCTTAACCGCTTCAAGGAAAGCAGTCTTGACAAGCTGACGGAAGCCGAAAAGAAGGAAAACCCGAATATGACTCCGTCCGAGATCAACAAGCAGCTTGACAAGAAGTACGGCGACGACGCAAGAAAAATCCTTGACAAGTGGGAAGCGTTTAACGAAGTTCTGATCAACTACGATAACGCGTTGAAAGCCGCCGAAGAAGTCGGAAAAAGTTCTTTCAAATTAACCGACAAAACGCTGGCGGATAAATTGACGGATGAAGAGCTCGCTAAGGTCGGTGCCGATATGTACAAGGCCGAGGCAAAAGTGGTTAAGAGCGGTACGGCGACGGAAGACGTCGTGGTTCATGACGTCCTCGATTTAATCGATTTCAGCGACGGCACCATGCTGGAATTCTTTGAACGGGATAAGTCCGAGTTTGACGGCGCCGAGAATATCCGCGAGCTTTATCCGCTCGTTGATTCGCTCACGGGCGGTCAGCTTGCCGGTCTTGACTTCCTGTCCATCAAGGATATGGTCGTTATGGCGGTATCTGATGAAAACGGCTTTAAGGATGTCGATGTAAGCAAGATCGAGTCGGCTTCCATCTATCAGGACGTGAACCGTGAAATATACGAAAAGGGCGGAGTTGCCCTGACAGACGCGGCTATGCGTGCAAAGGCGACCGCGAACGAGGCAACGCCCGCATTTGAACTCAGCAAATTGGGCATCGTTCTCTGGAGCAGCACGGCGGCTGCCGGAGTTGCAGCGGCAGGCTCCATCGTGGCTTGGACAAGATTAACCGCCCCTGTAAAATCAGATATTGCTTTCAATAAATTTGATGTTGTCAAAGCGAGATTTAATTTGCTCAGAAGAGATCATGAAATGGCAGTAGATGAATACAATAAACTTTTAAATCAACCTCCTAAAGCTAATGCAAATCCGGAGATTGTAAGCCAATATAGAAAGAATCTTGCGGCATTAGAGAATAAAAAAGGAGAGGCAGTAACAGCCCTTTTTGATTACGATAGGACTGAATATCAGCCGGCGAAAGCTGAATACAATGAGGCGCAAGCTCGGTTCGAAGAGGCGCAAAGACAATACACCATAAAGTCAAATGTTTGCAAATACCTTTCCGCGGGCTTCGCTCTGATCGGCGCGGTTTTGGCAGCGGTATCCATCTACACCACCGTCACGGAAATGATGGCTTATTATAAGGTGGACTTTGTGCCGATCCCCAAATACATTGTAGAAAGAACCGACATCACCGCTACCGACCAAAAGGGCAATCCGGTGATGATCCAAAACCAGACCGCCTACTATAAGTCCGTTCTCTGCAACCGCACCGACGGCAGCAGCGATCTGGAAAAGAAGAATCATGAGATACTCAAGGATCGCAACGACCTCAACGGCGACGTCGGTATGCAGTGGCTGTCGCTGTACAGCGTCAAGTATAAGAACGGTATGCCGATTCTTGCGGATTCGCTGAAATTAAAGATGGGCAACGGCAATATCCCCGACGGCTACACCACAGGTATCCACCGCTTTGGCGAGAAAAACGCCTTTAACCTTACCAGCAGATTATACTGCTACAACGACCCCAACGACGGCACCTATGTATACTTCAAAAACGAAACCTCAACCGTTAAGGACTTAACCGCCGTGGGCTCAACCTTCTCAGGCGGCTCGCTTGCGATTGGTGTTGCAGCAGGATTGCTTGGCGGCGCGGCACTTACAATGGTTTTGTTTGTTTCAACAAGAAAGAGAAGGGAAAACCAAGCGACGTAAATTTACCCGGAATAAATCATAAAGCAAGGAGTGAGTAAAGTGAAAAAGAGGGTATCATTTTCTGTACGTATTATGTCTGTGATACTTACATTCCTTTTACTGCTTACGACCATCACATGTTTAGGTATTACCACTGCTTCCGCAAAAGTATACTACAGAAGGGAAATCGCCCAATCACATCTGCTTACCGAAGGTGATATTGTAAATCCGGGAGTTACGGTGCAAAATCTATTCATTGATTTGCGCGTGCCGGAGATGCGCGTGTATTTGAACGGCAAGATGATTGGCAATGAGGATGTTGTCATTCCGGAGCGTGCCGTTCTGAGGGAAAAAACCATATCCGGCAATGCTATGAATCTGTTATTTGAAACGATTGATAGCAGCAGCTTGTATGCTGATGAATTCTTGAAAGAGGAGCTTGAGCATAACGAGGAAATCACTCTTACGGACGATATTCTAGTGAAGAACACAGTGAAAATCAGTGACGGAAAGTCCCATGTAATTAACGCCAACGGACATAATATTTATATCGACACGGGTTTTATCAGTGTTTTTGTTGTCGAAAACAGATCCACCCTTACCATTAACGGGCTGGGTGACGGAGACGAAAAAGCAACGGTTTTCGGCACAGGAGCCTTGAATGGTATGGAGGCGAGCGCTTTCCGGGTTAACCCAAACAGCAAGCTGATATTAAATGATGTAGTCATCGACGGAAGCTCTGCTAAAAACGGCGGCGGCGTCCTTGTCACCGGCGGCAGCGTTGAGATGACCGGCTGTACAATCACAAACTGTACGGTCAATCAAAACGGCGGCGGCTTGTACATTGACGCAAGCTCAACCGCCACTCTTACAAGCTGTACGATTGAAAACAATGAAGCGTATGACGGCGGCGGTATCGCCAATTACGGTACGCTTGACGTTAAAGACTGCACGGTTCAGCACAATTCGATAAAGGGCGGCGGCGCAGGAATTTGGTCAAAGGGTAACGCTGTTATTTCGGGTACAACAGTTGACCAAAACACAAACGCAATCAACGGCGGCGGCGTAACCAACCATCATAATATGACAATTAAGGACTGCACAATTTCCGGCAACAGCGCAACCGGCTTGGGCGGCGGATTATTCATTGATTCCGACGGCAGCACCGTGCTCGAGGGCAAAAACGTTATCAGCGGCAACACCGCGAACGACGGCGCGGGAATTAACCATCGTCAGGGCAAGCTGTCTGTTTCTGATACATCATTCTTAAACAATTCGGCAAAATCAGCCGGCGGCGGAATCTGGGCAAATTCAGGTACGGAAATTTCGTTAGTTAACGTTAAAATGCAGTATAACAACTGCAAAGCAAACGGCGGCGCAATTAACTCGCACGGAACGGTCAGTCTTAAAAACTGCGTTATCGACTCCAACTCGGCTGACAGCAACGGCGGCGGCGTGTATATGGATTCAAGCTCTGCGCTGACGGTTGTTAATTCCTCAATTACCTACTGCCAGTCAAAGTCAGCCGGAGGCGGAATCTATTTCCATGCAGGCGAGTTAATTCTCGCGGGCGGAAAAATAAAAATTTCCGACTGCCAAACAAAAGGAAATGCCGACAATATCAATCAAAGAGAGTTCAAGACCATTCAGATTAAAGGAGAGCTGTCAAGCGGCTCGGAAATCGGCTTTAAGCCTCCTGCCGACGGCGCAGACCGTAACATTACAACAGGCTACGGTCAAAATAACAGCGTTGCTCCGGCGCGTTACTTCCATTGCGATACCAACGATTTTAAGATAAACAAGGAAAAAAGTGACGAGGTATATCTTCTTGAAGGTCTGAGAGCGACCCACAGCACCTATAAGGTGAGCATATATATCAAGGTTACCGATGACGCCGACGCTTGGGGTTACGCCAATGTTCTAATCTTTGCAAGAGACGACAGGGGACTGGGCTTGCGAAACCCCGTTCATTACTCGGGCGATTTCCATACTTCTATTGATGATGAGGATGAGTCATATACCTATGAATATGACTGCGGCGATAATTATTTCCCCTCTGAGGTAGAGTTTATAACCGCCTTTGGCAATTTGGGAATTTGGCGTGACTTTGAGGCGGACGTAACCATTAAAATTAATGGCGTCAACGTTTGCTCCAATCACATTGCCCACAGTGTTTACGGCTATGAAAGAAAGAGCACAACTCTGAAAATCACTGGTGACAAATATCCCTATCCCGATCCCGATTCGTTTGAGGTTGATGCTCCTCCGGGCGACATAGAGGATTCCGGAATCATCACTGTCTCGGCTGTTGACCAGTACGGAATGCTCTGGAGCGTCAACGGCAGCGAAACCACTATGAAGAATATCTCCTTCCCGGAGGAGGATACATTCCAAAAGCTCGACAATACAGGCTTAAAGTGGAAGCTGACCAGTAATCACAAAACCAACCACTGGAGCACCTACAATCTTATTTTCAAGTCCGGCAGTAACGTTTATCCGGAAATCATAAAGCCAATCACAGTTAGATTTTCATTTCCTTTGCACGTCAGGGTACTTGTTGACGGAAAGGAAGTATTTGAAAAAACCGGAAAGGAAAAAGATACGATTCAAATCAGAAATATAGAATCAATTCCGGGCTATTATATCAACGGATATGATAAAACCGGCACGGGAGAACTGGTTAAGGTTAAAAACGCCGACTATGATTTAACCCTTGTTAACGAGTCTGTTACACTCACGGCAAAGCTAAAGCCTAACGACTACAAAATTTCTTACGACGCGAACGGAACAAAGGATAAGGACGGCGGCTACTCGGACATTGCCGGTACAATGAACAGGAAAACTGCATATTATGACAAGCCGTTCACTTTGCAGAAATTCTTATATATGCGCGAGGGTTACGTCTTTGTAGGCTGGAACACCCAGCCCGACGGCAAGGGTACCATGTTTAAGGACAAGGACACCGTGCTTAACCTTACTTCCCAAAGAAAAGCGGAGGTTAAGCTGTACGCAATCTGGAAGCCCGATGACAGCTCGACTACCGCCTCGATTTTCTCCTACGGTACGTCTCTGATTTATGTGGGATCGGCTATCCTGATTTTATCAATCGTGATTTCGGTAATCTATTATAAACGGAGAAAACGTCAGGGCTCACAAACGGCTAATCAGTAACGAAAGGAGTAGACAGCTAATGAAAATCAATAAGCTCATAACGGTAATTTCCGCGGTATGCCTGCTCCTTACGGCGTTTGCCGTGCCGTCAGCCGGAGCGATTGACGGAAAGCTCGTAACCTCCGGCGCTATAGTAGAAATATACAGCGGAGACAGAATAACGGAAACGCTTAACCTCGGCTCGGTCGCGGAAGCGTGGTCAGACGCAATGGCAAAAGCAAATAATTACACCGAAACAGTCATTACGATGGGTTCGGACTGGGAAGAGGATCAGCTGCTGGAGGTTAAAGGAAACTGTCATATAACGCTCGACCTCAACGGTCATTATATCCACCGCAAAAGAAACGGAGAAATCATAAGAAGCGGCGAGGTGATCCGTGTCAAAGAAAAAGCCGTGTTCACACTGCGCGACAGCAATCCCAAGTCTAAGGGCTTTAACGGCGTACCGGGCGGTGTCATCACCGGAGGCGCAAGCACCAATTACGGCGGCGGCGTATATATCGAAGACAGCGCCGAGTTCCGTATGCAGGGCGGTACAATCTATAACTGCAAATCCAGCTACGCCGGCGGCGGCGTATGTGTTGACGGATCGTCCATGGATACCAAATTCATCATGACCGGCGGCAGAATCTACGGCTGCGAAACCGTTGACAGCGTTGATAACTGTCCGGGCGGCGGCGTTTATCTGTACAAGGGCGTAGTTGATATTTCAAACGCTAAGATAGACAGCTGCTACAGCGAGTACGACGGCGGAGCAATCTATTCGGAACGCGGCGAGGTGCTCTTGAAAAATGTAACATTCGCAAGCAACAGAGCCCGCGAGCTGGGCGGAGCAATCTACGTCGCGCACGATACCACAAAACTCCAGGCAACGTATCTGAACGCGCAGGGCTGCAATTTTGTCGGCAACCATTCCGATGAGGACGGCGGAGCAGTTTTCATCAGAGATAATCCCACCGAAAACCGCCCTACTGTTTTCCACGACTGCAAGTTCCGCAACAATTCCGCAAAGCAGAACGGCGGAGCGGTATATGTTGACGACGACAACGTCGCTCTTTCACAGTGTGAGATTATCGGAAACATGGCAGACGGATACGGCGGCGGAGTGTTTGTTGACTGCCGCTACTGGGTAACGCTTAGAGGTCTCACGGTGATTAAAGACAATATCAGCGGCAAGTCAAAGGGAGTTGCCGACGTCGCGCTGGATAAAGGCGCGCTCGGAACAGCGCGCATTATGAACGGAGGCCTATATAACGGCTCGGTTGTTTACGTCGGCTCTACCTCGGGCTCAACCCAGAGAATCTCGGAATGGATTAGCCAGTATCAAGCTCGGTATTTTAAATCACACGACGGCAACATTGTTGCAAATGAAAGCAGAACGGTTGAAGCTGCAATGGCTTCGTCCGGTTCAATTTTCAGTAAGGGCAGCTTGACCGCAATACTTATTATCGGCGGCGCGGGTGTTGTCGCTATCATCATACTGATTATTTATAAAAAGAAAAAGAAAGCGACGGAAGGCGGTGAAGAAAATGATGATAACAACTAAGGAACACAATCTGAGAAATACCATTTTCTTTACTCTTAAGACAATAGCCGTAATACTTGTTATTTGCTTTGCAATGGAATACCCTTCTCAAATTTTCGGAAGGGTTTTTGCGGCGAACAAGGTTTATTATATCTCCGATATAAAGACCTACCAGGCTGAGGATGAAGGCGAGGCAAAACGGCTTTGCGAAAGCGACGGCTATATCTGTGCTCCCAAGAACCTGAACGCCGGAACGGGAAAGGACGCCGTCTTTATGGGCTACAAGCTCACTGAGGACAAAAGAGACGCGATTTGCGATATCAAGCTGCTCCATATGGACGGCGGATATCAAATCAAGGACTACAAGCAGGCTAACGCGGATCTTGAAAAGTCAAATTACGGCACGGCAGAAACAATGTACGCGTCCGCTAACGAGTTTATCGTCAACTATAAAAACGGCAGCCCCAAGGCATTGGAAGCCTATGAGGGACTTAACCTTTTCAATGTTCCCGAGGCTGACAACGCAAAGCTCGGCGATTACATTATTAACAAAAATGCAAGCAAAGAGTTTTTTGCTAAGTTAATAACGCACGCAAGCACCGGCGCCGTTAACGCTATTACAAACTTTCTTGCGATGGGACTTACCCCGCATGAAAAGGGAAAAGATGAAAAGACAGGCAAGGAAGTTGACGTTACCTGGGCTGACAATGTAAAAGACAGCAACCTTTGGGGAATTATCGAAGATCAGGATTTGTCAAAGGACGAGCTCGACGAATACGACAAGGACATGGGTGACGCGGCAAGAGAGCTTCACAAGCAGCTTCAGAAATTCGCTACAAGCTATGAAAACGGCGAGGCGGCGTTCAACGAAAAAAAATATGTTGAAGAGGCAAAAAAATCCAGCATTGACGACATTGTTAATAATGCTGACAAGCCGTCTGAGGAAGACAACGCAATAGCGTTTGTCAATGCGTACAACTTCCTTAATCAATATCAAGCCAACGATTCCATGCCCCTGGGCGAGTATCTTGTCGAAATCGGCAAGCAAACAAGCGATCAGGTAGACCTCAAAAGGCTCTATCCCATTATCGACTCAATGACCCACGCTCAAAGCCGAATGGCGGGTATGGCAGGCTTGACGTCCGTTATCTCCAATCTCGGAGACAACAAAGAGAATGAGAATGTTAAAAAAATTATCGAAAAATCAAAGCAAAAGCTGCAGGAGGAGCTAAAGGAGGGCTCCTTCTCCATTTGGGTAAATACAAATCCTGAAATGGCAGACAAAAAGGTAGCCTTTACCTCTGACGCACTCCGTATCCACGCTGCCGGACAGCTGATTAACGCCGAGGCTTCAAGCAAGTGGGAGGACACGAAGAGAACTATAAACGAAGTGCTCAAGTGGATTGACGTCGGCAGCTGCGCTATCACCTTGCTGACGTGGCTTGCCGGAGAATACGGCATCGCCGGAGGACTGGTTGTTGCCTTAAAGTCCTCGGTGTCTGTGATAGCCACAACCGTAACCTCAATCGCTTCCAAGATGATTGCATTTTCGGCGGCAGTCTCCAGCTGGGCAGGTTTGTTTGCTCTGGTCATTCTCGCTTTTACCATCTGGTTCTATGTTGTATCGCTGATCATTGATTATATTCAGAGGAACAAGCCTAAGAAGTACACGGAAATGGCTGATTTCGCGGTAGACGCGAGAATCGTAAACAACAAGTCCTATAGCCTCATTTACCAAGCGGTCAAGGATAATCAAGGCAGAATTGCCGACCTCAACGCTTATCAGGGACAGAACGGTTGGGTATGTATGTACATTTCCGACGAGCCCAACGCCGGAAGCCCGATTCGCGCGGACGAAAACGGCAATATATTCAACATAATCTACGGCGACGCCGGTAAGCAAAACGGCTGTGACTGCGCGAGCTTTTTTGGTCAGATTACGCCCGGCAACTGCAACACGGGCGCAAAGAAGGACGAGTTAAACGGTATCTATATAAATTATTATACCGAAAAATCTCTTGCGAACCGCTCGGCGTCCGACAAAACCGGAACAAGCAGCGCGGACAAAAGCGCAAAGCTTTATTACAGCGATATGGTTGTAAGATCCGGCAAGAACGAATCAAGCGCAAAGGCAAGGCTGGTGAAAGAAGGCTTTCAGATTTTCGACCAAAACCTCTGCCCCGACGCAAGAGATGCCATGATAGGGGAGGATCAGTACACCTACCTCGGCTACAAAACCACAAACAACCCGAATATGGCGATTCGCGATATCAGAGTCGCGACATATACCACTGATAAAAGTATGTCGTTCGGGCAGCTCACGTACGCCTGCGCCGGACATTTAGGGTACCCGGCAGAAACCAAGGACGACGACAAAAATCTCCCGAATGATTTGGACGGCTTGTATTACACTACCAGAAAAGAAGCCGGAACTCCCATCGAGGTCGGCAAGCTTCATTTGGTCAGCCTACACAGCGACGCAAAGCCCGGCTGGGAACCCGTCACCACCTTCAGCGGATTGCCCTATAACTTTGCGACCTCGCGCTACAGCTTAGCTTCAAGCAACGGCGGTGAGGGAAAATACAGAGTAAGACCCTACAACTACACCGGTTACGCCACCACAGATGACTGGGAGCCTAAAAACAGAAGATCCTATATGTACTATGAGCCCGAGGAAATCTACACCGAGGGTATCAAGTACCTCTCGGGCGTGTTCTTCGCCTTTGGTACGGATTCGGAAAACGGCGTTGGCTACTATGACGCGCCGGAGGATGTCATAAGACATTTGTTTGAAGAGCTTTCCGATAATCCGTTTATCGAGCAGCCGAACGGCTGCAAGGACGTCAACCTTG
>CAMVTS010000062.1 GCA_947170465.1 uncultured Clostridia bacterium | reverse complement strand
CTGAGAGGTAACAATGAAAGTTAATCATTATTTTGATAATCTGGTTCCCAACTATTTGTTTGCTGACGTGGCGCGCAAGACAAACGAATTTGCCGCCGCGCACCCGGAAAAAGAGATTATCCGCTTAGGCATTGGCGACGTCACCCTGCCGCTTGCGCCGATTGTGGTGGAAGCCATGAAAAAGGGCTGCGAGGATTTGAAATACAAGGAAACCTTCAGGGGCTATCCGGAATACGAGGGCTACGATTTTGTCCGCGAGGCGATTGCGGGTTATTACAAGAGCTTCGGCGTGACGGTTCATGCCGACGAGATTTTTGTGTCCGACGGCGCAAAGTCCGACTGCGGCAACCTGCCGGATATTTTCGCGCAGGATAACACCGTGCTTGTCACCGATCCGGTCTATCCGGTCTATGTGGACGCGAATATCATGGCTGGAAGAACAATTATTTACGCGTCCTCCAACCGTGACAATCACTTCCTCGCCATGCCGGACGAGAACGTCAAGGCGGACATCATCTATCTCTGCTCTCCCAACAATCCTACCGGCGCGGCATACAGCGCGGAGCAGCTGAAAGCATGGGTAGCATACGCGCTGAAAAATGACGCGGTGATTCTCTACGACGCGGCGTATGAAGCCTATATCGCAGACGACAGTCCGCGTTCGATTTTCGCGATAGACGGCGCGAGAGAATGCGCGATTGAGTTGTGCTCGCTTTCCAAAACCGCCGGCTTTACCGGCACACGCTGCGGCTACACGGTGATTCCCAAGGAGCTCAAGCGCGACGGACACAGCCTGCACGCGCTGTGGTACCGCCGTCAGGCGACCAAATTCAACGGCGTTTCGTGGCCGGTGCAGTGCGCGGCGGCGGAGGTGTTCAGCAAGGAAGGGCTGAGCCAAATCCGCGAAAATTTGGAATACTACAAAACTAACGCCAAAATCATCGCAAATGCCCTTGACGAGCTGGGCATTTATTACACCGGCGGAAAAAACGCGCCGTACATCTGGCTGCGATGTCCCGACAATATGAGCGGCTGGGAGTTCTTTGACTATTTTCTGCAAAACGCGGCTGTGGTGGGAACGCCGGGAGAAGGCTTCGGCAAAAACGGCAAAGGCTATTTCCGCCTGACTTCCTTCGGCTCCTATGAAAAAACAAAGGAAGCGGTGGAAAGAATTAAATTGCTTTTAACTTAGTTTCCCTCTGAAAAGACGGTGCAGAGGATTTACTGGAAAGGCTAACATAAAAATTGGAATAAAACCAGTAAAACATCGCTGCCTTATCTTTCTGTGAAAAAAATATTGACAAAACCAGTTTTTGGTGCTATAATGCAACCAACCTAACAATTTAATTAGTTAAACCGTTGAAGCGGAGATAACGGCAATCATGCCTCTACAGAGAACCTGCGATGCTGAGAATCAGGTGAGAAACAAGTTGTCAAATGGACCGCGGAGGGCGCAGTCAAACGGATTTTCCGGAGTATTCTGCGACGTTGCAGGCAGACGTTAATTGCCGGGGATATGTTGGTATCCCGCTAAGCGCACGGGTCATGCCGTGAATCAAGGTGGCACCGCGAATCGTATTGTATTCGTCCTTGACAGAATCGTTGTATTCTGTCAGGGGCGTTTTTGTTTTTCAGAAAAACAACAGGGGGTTAATGATGAAAATGATGACAGGTATAGAGGAGGTCAGGCGGTATGCCGCTTTGGGAACATACAGTGTTTTCCCAGTCAGCTGTGAGATTTTCTCTGATTTTACCACGCCGATTGAAACCATGCGGATTCTGAAAAATGTGTCCACGCACTGCTACATGCTGGAATCCGCGCAGGCAAACGACCGGTGGGGACGTTATACGTTCCTCGGCTATGATCCGAAGCTGGCAATCACCTGCATGAACGGCGAACTGAAGGCAGGAAATTTATCTGTGGAAACAGACAATCCGTCAGCGATTCTCCGTCAGATTCTGAGCGAGTACCGCAGTCCGGCGTTTGATTATCTTCCGCCGTTTGCAGGCGGCTTGGTGGGTTATTTTTCCTACGATTATCTTGGCTACAGCGAACCGAAGGTGCGGTGTGAGGCAAGCGACAGCGAATGCTTTAAGGACGTTGACCTGATGCTGTTCGACAAGGTAATCGCCTTTGACAACGTCAGGCAAAAGTTGATTCTGATAGTCAACATCAGGCTTGACAGCGTCGAAACCGAATACAACCGCGCGGCGGTAGAGCTGAAAAACCTTATCGAACTTCTCCGGCATGGCAAAAAGTCAACCGAAAAAAACGGCAGGCTTCTCGGAGAGGTAACGCCGCTGTTTGACAGAGAATCCTACTGCGGCATGGTTGAGAGGGCAAAGCAGCATATCCGAGAGGGCGATATCTTTCAGATTGTTCTTTCAAACCGCCTGAGCGCGCCGTTTGACGGCAGTCTGCTCAACACCTACCGCGTGCTCCGCACCATCAATCCGTCTCCGTATATGTTCTACTTCTCAGGCACGGACGTGGAGGTGGCAGGCGCTTCTCCCGAAACGCTGGTTAAGCTGGAGGACGGCGTTTTACACACCTTTCCGCTTGCCGGAACAAGACCGCGCGGCAAAACCGAAGAGGAGGATGCTGCGTTGGAGCGTGAACTGCTTTCAGACGAAAAGGAGCTTGCCGAGCACAATATGCTTGTCGATTTAGGCAGGAACGACCTCGGCAAAATCAGCAAATTCGGCACAGTCGAGGTAGAAAAGCTCCACTCCATTGAGCGCTTTTCACACGTCATGCATATTGGTTCCACCGTTCGCGGCGAAATTCGCAGCGACAAGGACGCGCTTGACGCGATTGAAGCGGTGCTGCCTGCCGGAACGCTTTCGGGAGCGCCGAAAATCCGCGCCTGTCAGCTAATTGGGGAGCTTGAAAACAACAAGCGCGGCATCTACGGCGGCGCAATCGGCTATATAGATTTTACCGGCAACATGGACACCTGTATTGCCATACGGCTTTGCTACAAGAAAAACGGCAAGGTGTTTGTCAGAAGCGGCGCGGGAATTGTCGCTGATTCCAACCCGGAAAAGGAATACGAGGAGTGTCTGAATAAAGCCAAGGCGTCGCTCAAAGCGCTGGAGCAGGCACAGGAGGAAGCGCTATGACTTTATTGATAGATAATTATGACAGCTTCTCCTATAATCTTTATCAGCTTGTCGGCAGCATAGATGCTGAAATCAGGGTTATTCGCAACGACGAAATGACCATTCAGGAAATCCGCCGCCTCAATCCCGACCAGATTATTCTCTCTCCCGGCCCCGGCAGACCGGAGAACGCCGGAAACATTATTGAGGTTGTCAGGGAGCTTGGCAAAGAAATTCCGATTCTCGGTGTTTGTCTCGGCCATCAGGCAATCTGCGCGGCGTTCGGCGCGGCAATCACCTACGCCAGGGAGCTTATGCACGGCAAGCAATCGGCGGTTACACTGGACACAGACGCACCCTTGTTTCAAGGCTGTCCACGAACGGATGTGGTGGCACGGTATCATTCGCTTGCTGTCGATGAAGCCACTATGCCCGGTTGCCTTCAAGTCACCGCCAGAACAGACGACGGCGAGGTAATGGCGGTTCAGCACCGCGCATATCCGATATTCGGCGTGCAATTCCATCCGGAATCCATTATGACACCGAACGGAAAAAAGATGTTGGAAAATTTTATCAGGGGGTAAATTATTATGATAAAGGAAGCAATCGTCAAAATCGTCAACAAGGAAGATCTGACCTACGAGGAAGCGTATGCCGTGATGAATGAAATCATGAGCGGCGAAACTTCACCCACTCAGAACGCAGCGTTTCTGGCTGCATTGTCCACCAAGAGCGCCAAGGCGGAAACAACCGATGAAATCGCCGGATGTGCCGCGGCGATGCGCGACCATGCGACAAAGGTTGACACCGGTATGGATGTCATGGAAATTGTCGGCACAGGCGGCGATAACGCGCAGAGCTTTAATATTTCTACCACCGCGGCACTGGTAGCGGCGGCAGGCGGCGTCAAGATTGCCAAGCACGGCAACCGTGCCGCTTCCTCCAACAGCGGCACAGCGGACTGTCTGGAAGCACTCGGTGTGAACATCGACCAAAGTCCGGAGCGCTGCATTGAAATGCTAAATGAAGCCGGCATGTGCTTCTTCTTTGCGCAGAAGTACCATACCTCCATGAAATACGTCGGCGCCATCCGCCGTGAGCTAGGTTTCCGCACGGTGTTCAATATCCTCGGACCGCTGACAAATCCGGCTTCACCGACGCGCCAGCTGCTCGGTGTTTATGACGAATACCTTGTCGAGCCGTTGGCACAGGTACTCATTAATCTCGGCGTCAGGCGCGGTATGGTTGTTTACGGACAGGATAAGCTCGACGAAATCTCTTTGAGCGCGCCGACAAAGATTTGTGAAATCAACAACGGATGGTTCAAAACCTATACTGTCACGCCCGAGCAGTTCGGGTTTGAGCGCTGTACAAAAAATGACTTAAAGGGCGGCACACCGGCTGAGAACGCGCAGATTACGCGCGATATTCTCGGCGGAAAGCAAGGATATATGCGCAATGCGGTGCTGATGAACGCCGGCGCGGTGCTGTACCTGTGCGAAAAGGCGGACAGCCTGAAAAGCGGCATTGCGCTTGCCGCTGAGCTGATTGACTCCGGAGCGGCGCTTCAAACGCTCGCAAAAGTCATTGAGGTGAGCAACCGCCCATGACGATACTTGACAGATTGGCGGCGCATGCGTATGAGCGCGTCGTGCAGGCAAAACAGAATATTTCTACAGAAGAATTAAAAGAACGCGCTCTCTTATTGCCGCGCGGTGATTTCGCGTTTGAAAAAGCGCTGAAAAAGGACGATATCGCGTTTATCTGCGAGTGCAAAAAAGCGTCGCCGTCCAAGGGCGTGATTGCAGAAGACTTTCCGTATCTGCAAATCGCTAAGGAATACGAAAACGCCGGAGCGGACTGTATTTCTGTGCTGACAGAGCCCAAATGGTTTTTGGGCAGCGACTGCTATTTGCAGGAAATCGCACAGACCGTCAGCATACCGTGTCTGCGCAAGGATTTCACCGTGGACGAATACATGCTTTACGAGGCGAAGTGTCTTGGTGCGTCGGCTGTTTTGCTGATTTGCTCGATACTGAGCGCGGAACAAATCAGGGAATATATCACAATCTGCGATTCCCTCGGACTGTCGGCGCTGGTTGAAGCGCACGACGAAGCTGAGGTCAAAACAGCGATTGATTGCGGCGCGAGAATCATCGGTGTGAACAACCGCAACCTGAAGGATTTTTCCGTTGATACCGAAAACAGCCGCCGCCTGCGAAAGCTTATTCCAAAGGACGTGATTTTCGTCTCGGAGAGCGGCGTCAAAACACCGCAGGACGTACAAATTCTCCGTGAAATCGGCGCTGACGCAGCGCTAATCGGCGAAACGCTGATGAGAGCCGCAGATAAAAAACAAAAATTAAATGAATTAAGGGGTATATGATGACAAAAATTAAATTTTGCGGACTCACCCGTCCGTGTGACATAGCAGCCGCCAACGAGATAAAACCGGATTATGTCGGCTTTGTGTTTGCGCCGAACAGTAAACGCAGAGTGGGGTATAAGCAGGCGGTGGATTTGAAAAACCTGCTGAGCAAGGACATCAAGGCAGTCGGCGTGTTTTTGAACGAAGATATTGAACAGGTCATTTCGCTGTTGAATCTCGGCATTATCGACGCGGCGCAGCTTCACGGCGACGAGAGTGTTGATTACATCAGGAGGATTCAGCAGGAAACCGGCAAGCCGGTGATTAAGGCGTTTCGGATTCACAGTGAAGCGGACGTTGCCGCCGCTGAGGAAACGATTGCCGATTACATCATTCTGGACGCAGGCACAGGTGAAGGCAAAACCTTTGACTGGAATTTAGTTGAACAATTTCAAAAGCCGTATTTTCTCGCCGGAGGTCTGAAACCGGAAAATGTGAAGGAAGCCATGCGGCAGCTTCACCCTTACGCGCTTGACGTGAGCACCGGCATTGAAACAGACGGCTTGAAGGACAAGCAGAAAATGGCAGATTTCGCCGCAACCGTCAGAAAGGAAGAAACAGCATGACAAACCCAAACGGACGCTTTGGTATTCACGGCGGACAGTACATTCCCGAAACGCTGATGAACGCCGTGATTGAGCTGGAAAAAGCGTACAACCACTATAAAAACGACCCGGCGTTTAACCGTGAGCTGACAGAGCTGTTTAACGAATACGCAAACCGTCCTTCACGCCTTTACTATGCCGCGCGCATGACAAAGGATTTGGGCGGCGCTAAAATATACTTGAAGCGCGAGGATTTGAACCATACCGGCGCGCATAAAATCAACAACGTGCTCGGTCAGGCGCTTCTCGCCAAAAAGATGGGGAAGACGCGCCTGATTGCGGAGACAGGCGCAGGTCAGCACGGCGTGGCAACCGCAACTGCAGCCGCCTTGCTCGATATGGAGTGCGTGGTGTTCATGGGCGAGGAGGACACCATCCGACAGGCGCTCAACGTCTACCGTATGCGTTTGCTCGGCGCAGAGGTTGTCGCCGTCAAGAGCGGTACCCGGACGTTAAAGGACGCTGTGAGCGAAGCCATGCGCGAGTGGACAAACCGTATTTCCGACACCCATTACTGCTTGGGCTCCGTCATGGGACCGCATCCGTTTCCGACCATTGTCCGCGATTTTCAGGCGGTTATCTCCAAAGAAATCAAGGCGCAAATGCTGGAAAAGGAAGGCAGGCTGCCCGACGCGGTAATCGCCTGCGTCGGCGGCGGCTCTAACGCTATCGGCAGCTTTTATCACTTTATCGGGGACAGGGACGTGCGCCTGATCGGCTGTGAGGCGGCAGGCAGGGGCATTGACACCTTTGAAACCGCCGCGACCATCTCCACCGGCAGACTGGGAATTTTCCACGGCATGAAATCCTATTTTTGCCAGGATAAGCACGGACAGATTGCGCCTGTCTATTCCATTTCGGCAGGACTTGATTATCCCGGCGTAGGCCCCGAGCACGCGTATTTGCATGACATTGGCAGAGCGGAATATGTCGCCATAACCGACGATGAAGCGGTCAACGCCTTTGAATATCTCTCCAAAACCGAGGGTATCATTCCTGCCATTGAATCAGCGCACGCGGTCGCTTACGCTATGAAGCTCGCGCCGACGCTCGATGCGGATAAAATCATTGTGATTACGATTTCCGGCAGAGGCGACAAGGACTGCGCGGCAATCGCGCGTTACAGAGGGGAGAATATTGATGAGTAAGATTGCAAAGGCGTTTCAAAACGGCAAGGCGTTCATTCCGTTTATCACCTGCGGCGACCCTGATTTGGAAACAACGGCGGCGGCTGTCCGCGCAATGGCGCAAAACGGCGCGGATTTAATCGAGCTGGGCATTCCGTTTTCCGATCCGACCGCCGAAGGGCCCGTGATTCAGGCGGCAAATATCCGTGCGCTCAGCGGCGGCGCAGATACCGACAAAATTTTTGATTTTGTACGCGATTTACGCGCAGACGTAACCGTGCCGCTGGTCTTTATGACCTACGCCAACGTGGTGTTTTCCTACGGCGCTGAAAAATTCATTTCCATTTGCCGTGAAATCGGCATTGACGGCTTGATTCTGCCCGACATTCCCTTTGAGGAAAAGGAGGAATTCTCCGGAATATGCCGCCGTTATGATGTGGCTTTGATTTCTCTGATTGCGCCAACCTCGGCAAACCGTATCGGCATGATAGCAAGGGAAGCGGAGGGATTTATTTATCTGGTATCCAGCCTCGGCGTTACCGGCGTGCGCAGTGAGATTACCACCGACCTTGGCGCAATCGTCAAGGTCATCCGTGAAAACACCGACATTCCCTGCGCAATCGGCTTCGGCATATCCACCCCCGCGCAGGCAAAGCAAATGGCTGAAATTGCCGACGGCGCCATTGTCGGTTCTGCGATTGTTCGCCTGCTGGAGCAGTACGGCAGAGAAGCGCCGGCGCATATCGGAGAATATGTTCGTACAATGAAGGAAGCCGTCAGCACGGAAGCACCGCTTAACTAAACCAAACTAAACGCGCCGCCGTTGCAAGCACTTTGCTTGCAACGGCGGCGCAAATCGTTTCAGTCGTATGAAGGTATTGTTTACGGTTTATGATGGACGCTTTTCCATCTTCTGAAAAATCCGGCTAAAATCGCGCCCGAGATATTATGCCATACGGAAAATACCGCGCCGGGCACCGTTGCCATCGCGAGATGAGGGAACGCCGTGCCTGCAAGGCTTGTGGCAAGCCCGGAGTTTTGCATGCCGATTTCGATAGAAAGCGCCTTTGTTTTTTCGGGCGTTAATCTGAGGAGCTTGCCGAGACCGAAGCCGCACGCGTAGCCAAGCAGATTATGCAGAACGACGACAACCAGCACCAAAACGCCGCTTGTGTAGATTTTTCCGGCGTTATGAGATACGACGGCGGCTACAATCAGGCAAATCGCAACGGTTGAAACCATCGGCAGAGCCGCAACCACCTTCTGTGTGATTTTACCGAAGAAATGATTAATGACAAAGCCGAGGGCAATCGGAATCATCACCACCTGAATGATGCTCCAGAACATTGACCAGACATCGACGCTGACGGTTGTTTGCAGCAAAAGCCATGTGAGCGCCGGCGTGAGCAAAGGCGCGAGCAGGGTGTTGACGCTCGTCATTCCGACAGACAACGCGACGTCGCCCTTTGACAGGTAGGTAATGACGTTGCTTGACGTACCGCCCGGGCAGGTTCCGACAAGCACGACTCCTGCCGTAAGCGCAGGGTCAAGCTGAAAAAGCCTGCTCAAGCCAAACGCCAGCGCCGGCATGATGATAAACTGCGCCGCGCAGCCGATAAAAATATCCTTTGGTCTTTTGAAAACAAGCGCGAAATCCCTCGGCTTCATGGTGAGCCCCATACCGAACATCACAATCATCAAAAGGTAGTTGACCCATGAGGTGTCTATCCACAGCGAGGACTGCGGAACAAACAGCGCCAAAGCCGCTACCGCCAGCACAATCAGCGCCATAAATTTACCGAAGAATTCGCTGATTTTTTCAATTATTTTCATTTCGTCACCAACCTTGAAAAAGTATTACAGACTGCTTTTATTGTACACTGATTTTTGCAGAAGTCAAGATGTGGTGAAGGGAACCTTACAGCTAAATAATTACCCTTTTTTGCTTACATTAGCAAAAAAAATTGTACCAAAATGGTACCCCCCTCTTGACAAACGCACAAAATTGTACGAAAATATAGGAGAGAAAGTGTGTTATTTGTAAAACGCAGGCACATTCATGCGCTTGTGTTTTACGGCCCGGTATGCTTTTATACGCGGTCAGCGGACTGTTTTTAACATGCGTAATCGATCATTCAAATGTTTTTATTCTTATAAGGAGGAATAATTTTATGATGCAAAAACTAAAACGGCCGCTCAGCCTGCTGCTTTCGGTGCTGATGGTCGTTGGATTATTCACAATTGTTCCGTTCACGGCGAGTGCGGCGGAAGAAACAAGCACCGTCACATGGGATAATAATAGCCTTCAAAAGACCAGCGGCGGAAAATCTTCCGGCGGTGTAACTCTTACTACAGAGCAAGGCAATACCCGTGTGAACGATTGTTTCTATAGTGGAAGAGGCAGCGCCACCTTTACGGCACCCGAAGGATCGGTATTCACCAAGATTGAACTCAAGAATGCTGAGTATTATGATTCCCTTAATTTCCCCGGTGCCACAGTTGCGGAAAGCGGCGGATATTGGGATGACATGATTCCGGAAGACCCAGAATGGGTGCCATATTATACAGTTACATGGACAGGTGAATCATCAGAAGTAACTTTCTCAGGTGCTGTTTACGGCATTGAGTCCATCGTGTTCACGCTTAAGAGCACCGCAGCCGAGCTGCCCGAAGCGATCAAGGACTGCACCTATCAGTATGAAGATATTGAAAACGTTTATGCTAATGTTCCTTTTATCAAAGGCGATGATTATTCTGAATTCCCGAACGGCGCCATAATGACGTATCTCGGTGTTAACTATGATATCATGGTGTATGACGCAAAGGGATATTCGTATCACTTCTATGACAAGACAGGAACTGAGCTCCCTGCTACTCTAAGCGCAACCGACATCTTCCCCGGCTCAGACGCAGAGCTCAGCGACGATGTAACGCTTTATGTGAAGGCTTTCGATGTTACATACCCCGATGGCTTTGATGATACAAAAGATTCAATCTACATTGTAGCGACCGTTCCCGAGCTCCCCGAGGTTATCAAGGACTGCACCAATACTTTATCATACAAAAAATTTGTGCTTCATGCCAATGTTCCGCTTACAGCAGTCCAGACAGACATGAGCGCATTGCCGAGCGGCACGATTTACGCTCCGAGTTCAGATTCGTCAGTAGTCTTGTATGACGCAAAGGGTTATACTTACAAGTTCTATGACATAACCGGAGCGGAAATTCCGCTTACACCTTACGAATCGAACAGTATACCCGGTTCGCAAGCTGGTCTTTCCGACGATGTAACAGTGTATCATCATACTTATACCGGCGTCCCCCAAACTTGTTCAGATGTTTATGTCGTAGCGACCGCTCCCACCGAGCCCGCGGCGGAAGCTCCTACCTTTGTCAAAGCGACAAGCGCTGACGAGCTTGATAACATCGGCTCCTGCACCTTTGACGAGGCAAAGGCTTGGGCAGAGGCGAATTATGATACACTCAGCGCAGAGCTAGCTGCTGTTGGTGGAGAAAGTTGGCTGTGGATCGTATATGATCGTGACGATGATGATTCTAAACTCAAGGCTCTTCATATTGAGAATAATGGTGCGTTAATTACAGATAGTGATCCCGTAAAACTTGCTACTCTGAAGGATTATTTAACAAACTATGGCGACATCGTCTATTATGTTTCCAATTCCGCAGAGCCCGCACCCGAGCCCACAACCGAGCCCACAACCGAGCCCGCTCCCACGACAATCACCGTTAAATTCGTCGACGCATTCGGCTGGGGTGACATACACGTCTACTATTGGGACAACGAAGTCGACGGCCCTGAGTGGCCGGGTGCTCCGATGGACAAGGCTGAGGTCAACGACTACGGAGAGCAGGTCTATACCGCTGAAATTCCCGCTGACGTCGATGGTATCATCTTCAACGGCAACGGCAACCAGACCGAAGATATCACCGTGGGTATCGCGAACGGCACTCTGTGGTACCCCACCGACGAGCGGAATGGATTAGGCCACTACAAGGTTGGGCGCGTTGACGCTCCCACCCAGCCCACAACCGAGCCCGCAAGCCAGCCCACAACCTACACCGTCACATGGAAGAACGGTGACACCGTTCTCGAAACCGACGAGAACGTAGCGAAGGGCACAATGCCTGAGTACAACGGCACCACTCCCGTACAGGACGACGACGCAACCTACACCTACACCTTCTCCGGCTGGTCTCCCGAGGTTACCGCTGTTACAGGCGACGCAGAGTACACCGCGACATTTACCCGTGAGAACAAGGCGGCGAAAAACGTCATCGCTCTGATCAAAGCCCTGCCCGAAGCAAATGACGTTACCTTAGCCCACGAGGAGCAGATTGCGGCGGCACGCGCGGCTTATGACGCGCTGAGCAGCGACGAGAAGGAGCTTGTCCCCGACGAAGTGTATTCCCGTCTGAGTGACGTGGAAACAGCTTTCAATGATTTGAAGTATGACACGGTTTTCCAATACCTTTACGGTCAGATAGATAGCTTCTATATTGCCATGGATCAGAAAATCGGCAATGACGAAGAACTGATGAATGCTTTGAATGATGCGATTTCTGCGCTCGAGAATGTACCCTATGATTCCGACAAATCGCTGGCAGAAAACAAAGCCGCAGTGGACGCTGCTGTTCAAGCCCAAACCGGGGTAATGAACAACAAAATGACCGAGGTTTGTAACGCCTATAAAGTGCAAAAAATCGCCGAGGTGCAGGGTCTTGCGAAGGATGGCGACCCTGATTCCGTCTACATGCAAATCGACATAATGGCGGATAGAATCAACGGCGAAATGTTTGAAAATACGAGTGTTTCCCAGTTCAAGAGGAGCATTGACACTATTGTTGAACAAGCGCAAGAGCAACTTTCTTCTGCGAGAGTAGAGGCATTCAACAGCTACAAAGATGACAAAGCCTACAATGTGCAGAGTCTTGCGCAGCCGGGCGACAGCGCGGCTGTCATTCAGATTCTCGACAACGCCGTTCGGGCAATCGACGCGGTGAGCTATGACACAAGCAAAACGTATGTCGAGAACAAGGCGGCAGTGGACGCCGCCGTGGATATCACGCAGCTCGAACAGCAGCTTATCGCTCAGAGAAACGCGGATAAAGCGGCTGCTGTTACCGATCAGATCAACGCTCTGCCGACTCCTGTTACCTTGGCAGACAAGGCTGCTGTGGAAGCCGCAAGACAGGCTTATGACGCTCTTACAGACGAGCAGAAGAATTATGTTACCGGCGATATTCTCGACAAGCTTGCAGACGCCGAGACAGCCCTTGCCGCTGCCGAAAAGGCTGCCGACGATCAGGCTGCCGCTGACCCGGTTATCAATCAGATTAACGCTCTGCCGGCTGATGTTACCCTGAACGACAAGGCTGCTGTTGAGGCTGCAAGACAGGCTTATGACGCTCTTACAGACGAGCAGAAGGCTCTTGTTACAGACGAGACTCTCGAAAAGCTGGCTGCCGCCGAGGCTGCTGTTGCCGATCTCGAGGCTGCAAAGGCTGTTACAGATCAGATCAACGCTCTGCCGGCTGATGTTACCCTGAACGACAAGGCTGCTGTTGAGGCTGCAAGACAGGCTTATAATGACCTTACAGACGACCAGAAGAATCTTGTGACAGACGAGACTCTCGAAAAGCTGGCTGCCGCCGAGGCTGCTGTTGCCAATCACGAGTCTGCAAAGGCTGTTACAGATCAGATTAACGCTCTGCCCTCAGTTGTTCTTCTTAACAACAAGGCGGAGGTTGTGGCTGCAAGACAGGCTTATGATGACCTTACAAACGACCAGAAGAATCTTGTTACAGACGAGACTCTCAACAAGCTGATTGCTGCCGAGACAGTTATCGCTGACCGCGAGGCGGCAAAGGCTGTTGACGATATGGTTAACGCTCTGCCCGAAACAATCACACTTGAGGACAAGGCTACTGTTGAGGCTGCAGAAGCTGCTCTTGAAAATCTGACAATCGCTCAGGCTGAGTATGTTGTTTTGAGCACCTACGGCAAGCTTGCAGACGCTAAAAAGGCTATTGCCAATCTCGAGGCTGCAAAGGCTGTTACAGATCAGATCAACGCGCTGCCCACAGTCATCATTCTTGAAGATAAGGCTGACGTTGAAGCTGCACGCGCAGCATATAACGATCTTACTGACGCCCAAAAGGCTTTGGTTGACGAGGAAGCTCTTGACAAGCTGACAGAAGCCGAGGAAGTAATCGCTGACCGCGAGGGTGCCAAGGTTGTTGAGGATATGATCAACGCCCTGCCCGATGCAAAGGACATCACCCTTGCAGACAAGGCTGCTGTTAATGCTGCAAACGAGGCTCGTTTGAATCTGCCTCCCGAGCAGGCTGATTACCTTACATTTGCCGCTATCGACAAGCTCTTTAAGGCTATGGAAAAAATCGAAGACCTCGAGGCTGCAAAGGCTGTTACCGACCAGATCAACGCGATTCCCGAAACAGTTACCTTAAACGACAAGGCGACTGTGGAAGACGCAAGAGCTGCCTATGACGCG
>CAMVTS010000061.1 GCA_947170465.1 uncultured Clostridia bacterium | reverse complement strand
ATAACTTCCTCAACGACACCAACACGCGCGGCAAAAAAAGAAAAAACGCCGTGGACGCTGTTGCCGCGACGATTATTTTGCAGGATTTTCTGGATAGCAGAAGGTAGCTGCGCCGTTGGCGCCGTTATCAGTTGGACAGCGCGGTGCATCCTTCAAAATCGGGCACAAGTTCAAACGCTTAATAACTAAGTTTGATAAAAAAACTAAAACCGCGGCTCACCCGAGCCGCGGTTTTCTATGTGATGTTGGTGTAGTATTCAATTAGTGATGAATGCTGAAATTAAGGGTATAGTTTGCGCCGAAGTTGTTTGCCCAGAACTCAGTGCCGTTGACCTGATAGCAGATGGCGTACTCAAAATCACCGTAGTTGGTGAGACCGCCGAGGTTGAGCTTGGTTGTCCATGTCTCGGTGCCGTCAGCGTTGGTCTTGCTGTAGCCGAGCGCCTGATCCTTGTAGGAATTCCAGCCGTCGGTGGTGTATCTGACGAATACGTTCTTGTGGTAAGCGTAGTTCTGGAGAACGGCGTTGATCTGGTAGTCGTTCAGACCGCGCATGGAGCTGAGGGACTCAGCGGCTACGGGAGCCGCGCCGATGACCTCGGTGCCGTTGTAATCTCTGCCGTTGTTGTTGTCCCAGATGGTCTCGCCGTCCGCCTCGTACTTAATGGCGTACTTGCAGTCGAAGCTGGGGAAGGTCGCCTTCCAGATTTTGGAGCCGTCACCGAGGGTGGTTACGTAGGTCGCCTCAGCGTCAGCCCAGCCGAGGGAAGGCATATAGAAATAATGTACGGTAACCTTCTGGTTCTGCGCGTTGTCTCTGGTCTGCACGAATACCTCGTAGGTAGCAGCGCCGTACTTAGCGAAGGTGATGTCGGATGAATAAAGGCGAACTCTGTCGGTAGCGGCGCTTGCGGAAGCAGTGCCTGCGATGCAGAATACGCTGAGAAGCATAGCGAGTGTCAGAACGATTGCCGCAATTTTGGTAGTCTTGTTTGTTTTCGTCATGGTGTTATCCTCCGTCTCATTTTGACCTGTTTGGTTTCTCAGGGGATTTTTCGGTGGGTCATTTGCGTGAGGTGTTTTGCTTTTGTCCCTGAGCGCAAGCTAATATTACCAGAAGTCAAAACAAAATGCAAGGATTTTTCCGCAACTTTTTTTAATTCTATTTTTTAGTTATGATATACTAAGTCTGGCTATAATTTTTGTATACTTTCACGATGATATTGTCAAGTTGACAAAAACGCCCTTCTTTTATTTGTTTATTACAACAAAAGGCGGTTCAAACGCTGTTCCCGCAAGATAATATGGCAAAAGCGAGGCAGTCGCGCCGTTGGCGCAGTTATCAGTTGCTAGTAATCTGTAGGGGCGACCATTGGTCGCCCTGCTTGCGTTTGGCGTTCGTATAGGAAAGTTGGTGTTAAAGGACAACTCCTGCTTGCTGACAGGGACAAGCCCTGTCACTACAATGTTAAGGAAACATCTCATTGAAGCTCAATGCGTCCTCCACTATATGGCAAAAACCCCGGCTTCCGAAGAAGCCGGGGCGTATAATTTGCGTTTAGTTCCAGTTGAGGGTGTCGCTGTAGACGTTGATATAGTCCTGAGCGGAGCGCTCCCAGCTGTTGTCGCTCATCATCGCGCGCCACATGAGCTGGTGCCAGCCCTGGTTGTCCTGGATACCCCAGAGCGCACGGCGGATGGCGTGCTGCATGTCGGCGGTGTAGTAGTTCTTGAAGGTGAAGCCGTTGCCGTAGCCGTCAGCGGAATCGAATACGGAGTCCTTCAGACCGCCAACCTCACGGACAACCGGAATGGTGCCGTAGCGGAGGGCAATCATCTGCGCAAGACCGCAGGGCTCCTGAGCGGAGGGCATGAGGAAGATATCCGCGCCGGAATAAATCTTTCTGGCGAGCTCCGGAACGAAGCCGTGGCAGAAGCAAAGTCTGCCCGGATACTTGTACTGCATATAGTTGAAGAAGTCCTCATACTCCTTGTCGCCGGAACCGAGAATGACAAACTGCATGTCCTCGGTGTTCATCAGCTCCTCAAGTCCCATGCGGACGAGGTCGAGACCCTTGTGGGCAACCAGACGGGTGACCATGCCGACAATCGGAGTCTGCCAGCGCTGCTCAAGGCACAGGCGCTCCTGCAGGCGCTGCTTGCAAACGCCCTTGCCGCTCATGTCCTCCTTGGTGTAGTTGGCGTAGAGCTGGTAGTCGGTCGCGGGGTCGTAGCTGGCGAGGTCGATGCCGTTCTTGATACCGCAGAGCTTGTAGTGACGGAGGTTCAGCTCGTCGTGCAGACCCCAGCTGTACCACGGATCCTTAATCTCAGCCGCGTAGCTGGGAGAAACGGTGGAAACGCGGGTGGAGGTCTCGATAGCGCCCTTCATCATGTTGAGCTTGCCGTTCATTTCGAGGATATTGCACTCGCTTGCCGGAATACCGACGCACTCGGTGTTGACTTCCCAGCCGTACTCGCCCTGATACTGAATGTTGTGGATTGTGAACAGGCTCTTGATGTTGTAGTACCACGGTCTGTGAGAGTAGAACAGATAGTAGTAAACAGGCACGAGCGCGGTCTGCCAGTCGTTGCAGTGAATGATGTCGGGATGGAAGTCGATATAGGGCAGCATCTCCAGAATGGCGCGTGAGAAGAAGGCGAATCTCTCGGCGTCGTCATAGTGGCCGTAGAGGGTGCCGCGCTTGAAGTAGTATTCGTTGTCGATAAAGTAGTAGGTGCAGTCGTTCCAACGCGCCCAGAACAATCCGCAGTACTGATGTCTCCACGCAACCGGGACAGTGAAGTTGGTGATGAAATTCAGCTGGTTTCTCAAATCCTGCGGAATGGTGCCGTAGAGCGGCACAACGATACGGCAGTCCTGACCTTTTCTGCAAAGGGTATGAGGAAGGCTGCCTGCTACGTCAGCAAGTCCGCCGCTTCCGCAGAACGGATTGGCTTCTGATGCACAGTATAAAATTCTCATTGGTGTGTTCCTCCTATACGAATTCTGTTAAACAACAGATTTTTTGGCGATATAAATGGGATATGAGTCAAAGCCCATCAGCGACCTGCCGTCCCTGATCTGGACGTCCTTGTCGATGATGACATAGTTGAGGTTGGTGTTCGCGCCGATTTTGGAGTCCTGCATGACGATGCAGTTGGAGAGCTTGGCGCCCTTGCCGACGTACACGCCCTTGGAAATCACGCAGTTCTCGACCTCGCCGTCAATCACGCAGCCCTGCGCGATGATGGAGTTCTTGACGCGGCTGTCGAGACCGTAACGGGACGGCGCGTCGTCGCGCACCTTGGTGTAGATGGGGCGCTTGGGATTGAACAGCTCGTCGCGGACTTCCTTCTTCATCAGATCCATGTTGAAGTCAAAGTAGGCGTTGATGGAGCTGATAAACGCGGTGTAGCCGGTGTTCTCGTAGGCGTAAACATTGTAGTTGTCGGTCAGGTTCTGAATCACGCGCTTGATGTCGAGCTGATTCAGGCTGAGCGCCTGGCGGATTTCGTTCATCAGCAGCTCCTTCTTCACCAGGAAGGAACCGTAGGCGAAGTTGGCAACCTCGGCGGAGGTGTTCTCCGGCTTGACGAAAATCTGTCTGACCTTGCCGCCGGCGTCGATATCCATAGTAATCGGGCGGTCGTAGCCGGCAGGAATAACGCCTTTTTTGTAGACGACGGTCACGTCGGCGTTGTGCTTGGAATGGAAATCGAAGAGGTTGCTGTAGTCAAAGTTGGTGACGACATTGCCCTGCGAAATCATGACATATTCCTCGCGGCAGTGCTCGATGTAGCCGTGCATGTTGTAGATGGTCTCCACATAGTTGGAGAAGGTCTTGCCGCCGTAGGGGGTCAGCAGGGTCAGGTTGCTCCTTCTCTTGGAGAGGTCGTAGGCGCTGCCCGCGCCGACGTGGTCGGTCAGGGAGAGGAAGTTGCTCTTGGCAACGATGCCTACGTTGTTGATGCCCGAATTGGACATGTTGGAAAGCACAAAGTCAATCAGACGGTACTTTCCGCCGATGGGAATGCTTGCCGTGGTGCGGGAAGCGGCAAGCTCCGGAATTTTATCATCCAGTGTGCCGGCAAAGATAAAGCCGAGTACGTCATTACTTCTCATTTCCTGCTACCTCCGATTCGCTGTCAATCATTTCCTTTGCCGGGACAAACGCGCCCTCGGCAATGACGGTGTTCTCACCGATTACCGCAATACCCCACTTGTCGCGGTCGGCAACCTCCTCGGGACGCTGACCGACCTTGGCGTTCTTGCCGATAACGGTGTTCTCGGCGACAATGGCGAACTGCACGCACGCGCCTTCCTCAATCACTGCGCCGGGCATGATGATGGAGGAGTTGATGGTTGCGCCCTTGCCGACGGTTACGCCGGAGAACAGGATAGAAAATTCCAGATCGCCTTCAACGTTGCAGCCGTCTGCCACCAGAGAGTTCTGGATATTCGCGTCGGGAGAAACGTAGTGCGGCGGCATCATGGGATTGCGTGAATAGATATCCTTGAGGTCAAGGGTGACGTTGGGATCGAGCAGGTCCATGTTGGCTTCCCAAAGGCTGTCGATGGTGCCGACGTCCTTCCAGTAGCCCTCAAAGGGATAGGCGAACATTCTCTCGCCTGCCGCGAGCATGGTGGGCAGCACGTCCTTGCCGAAGTCGTGGCTGGAGCCTTCCTTGGCTTCGTCCTCGGTCAGGTACTTGCGCAGCTCCTTCCAGCTGAAGATATAGATACCCATGGAAGCGTTGGTGCTCTTGGGGTGCTCGGGCTTCTCATCGAACTCGTAGATTTCGCCGTCCTCGTGGGTGTTGAGGATACCGAAGCGCGAAGCCTCCTCCAGCGGAACGTCGATGACCGCGATGGTGCAGGCGGCGTTCTTTTCCTTGTGGTACTCAAGCATTTTGTTGTAGTCCATCTTGTAGATGTGGTCGCCGGAGAGGATCACAACATAGTCGGGATCATAGCGCTCAATATAGTTGATGTTCTGATAAATCGCGTTAGCCGTGCCGGAATACCAGTCCGCGCCGCGAATTGCCTGATAGGGGCTGAGGCAGTTCACGCCGGAGTGCATACCGTCAAGATCCCACGGCTGTCCGTTGCCGATGTACTCGTTGAGAATCAAGGGCTGGTACTGGGTGAGAATACCCACCGCCTCGATACCTGAGTTGACGCAGTTGGACAACGGAAAGTCGATAATGCGGTACTTTCCGCCGAAGGGGACGGCGGGTTTGGCGAGCTTCTTTGTCAGAACGCCAAGGCGTGAGCCCTGACCGCCTGCAAGAAGCATTGCCACTACTTCCTGTTTTGGAAACATTTGCATTTTTATAACCTCCGATATTTTTATCTGTATTTGTTTCAAGATTGAAAACAATGGTTGGCGGATGAATCAGGGACGTTCCAGCTCCTCAACGCATTTGAGGTAGATAACGCCCATCGGCGGCAGGGTCAGGGCAAGCCCTTGGTTGCAGCCGTGAATTTTCATTGGCTCGGTTTTGATTGCCTTGCCGTTGGTGACGCCGGAGCCGCCGTAGCGCTCCAGATCGGAATTGAATACCTCCTCGTACACGCCGAAGCGCGGTACGCCGATCAGGTATTTCTTGTGCTCAATCGGACGGAAGTTGCACACGGCGATGATGTCGTTGCCGTCCTCGTCGGCGCGCTTGAAGCCGATGACCGAGTTGGTGTAGTCATCGTGGTGAATCCAGTCGAAGCCCTTCCAGATGGCGTCCATCTCATAGAAGGCGCGGTTTTCGATATAGAATTTGTTCAGCTCGCGGAAGAACACCTGCAGCTGCGCGTGGTTCTTGCTGTCGAGGAACTCCCAGTCCACAATGCCGTCGGCGTCCCATTCCTCCAGCTGTCCGATTTCGGTGCCCATGAAGATGAGCTTCTTGCCGGGATGGGCAAACATATAGGTCAGGAACGCGCGCAGACCGGCGAGCCTGTCGCCGCCGTTGCCGGGCATTTTGCTGAGAATCGAGCCCTTGCCCTTGGAGACCTCGTCGTGCGAGACCGGCAGGATGAAGTGCTCGGAAAAGGCGTAGAAAAAGCTGTAGGTCAGGTTGTCGTGGTTGAACGGCCGCCACTGCGGATCGAGCGTCATGTAATGGAGCATGTCGTTCATCCAGCCGCGGTTCCACTTGTAGTCAAAGCCCATGCCGCCTTCCTGGATTTTGTGCGTCAGCCGCGGCCATGAGGTGGTCTCCTCGGCGACCATCAGCACGTCCGGAAAATAGAGATGGACGGCGGTGTTGAGCCGCTTGAGAAAGTCAATGGCTTCGAGGTTTTCCTTGCCGCCGAATTTGTTCGGCTCCCATTCGCCGCTCGGCTTGCCGTAATCGAGGTAGAGCATGGACGACACCGCGCCGATGCGCAGACCGTCCAGGTGGTACTTGTCCATCCAGAATACCGCCGAGGAAACCAGGAAGCTGATGACCTCCGGCTTGGCAAAGTCGAACAGGCAGGTATCCCACGCGGCGCTCTCGCTTTTCGGGTGCTCCTCCACCTCATAGAGGCTGGTGCCGTCGAATTTGGCGAGCGCGAAGGCGTCCTTGGGGAAATTGGAGGGTACCCAGTCCATCATCACGCCGATACCGTGCCGGTGAAGGGTGTCGATCAGGTACATCAAGTCCTCCGGCGTGCCGTAACGCGAGGTGGCGGCAAAGTAGCCGGTGGTCTGGAAGCCCCAGCTGCCGTCGAAGGGGTGCTCCGTCAGCGGCATGAGCTGCACATGCGTAAAGTGCATGTCGCAGAGGTACGCCGTCAGCTCCTCCGCCAGCTGGCGGTAGGTGTAGAAGCTGCCGTCCTCATTCCGCTTCCAGGAGCCTGCGTGGATTTCGTAAATATTCATCGGGAGACGCAGCGAATCGGACTGCGCACGGCGGTTCATCCACTCGCCGTCGCCCCATTCATAGCCGCCGAGATCGAAAACCCGGGAGGCGTTGTCGGGACGGTTCTCCGCGTAGAAAGCGTAGGGGTCGGATTTCATGATTTTTTCAAACCACGGCGTCTCAATGCAGTATTTGTAGCTGTCCAGCGGCTTGACGCCCTCGATGAACAGCTCCCAAACGCCGTCGCGGTTTTTGTTCATGAACCGGTCGGTCTTGTTCCAGTCGTTGAAGCTGCCCACGACCGCAACGCTGTTCGCGTTCGGCGCCCAAACGCGGAATAGCACGCCCTGTCTGCCGTCCTGTTCGGCAGGACGCGCGCCAAAATATTCATAGGAGTGTACGCCGTCGCCGGCAAAAAAGCGCTCCGCCATGCCGCGGCAGTCGTCCAGGCTGTAGTTCATAAATTCAACTCCTGCTGTAAAAAATAATGAAAAAAGCTATTTTTAGCGCATTGTACTAATGATAAATGATTCCTAACTATATGATACCAAAAAAATCTGTCAATTTCAAGCAAATTCAAAAATTTCTAAACTAATTTTTAGTCTATTTTTTATAAGACATACACAAATATTTTTGTCACACTGGTATTTTTGCGGTTTTTGGCATAAAAAGAACCCTCCAAAGCATTGTAGTGACAGGGCTTGTCCCTGTCAGCTGGCAGAACCTTTTCTTCAACACCGACTTTCGTATACAAACACCAGACGTACGACGGGAGCCCACGAGGGGCTCCCCTACGGTGTAAAGGATAGATTAGATAAATAACAAACGTCTGTTATCCCTTGTAGTGACAGGGCTTGTCCCTGTCAGCTGGCAGAACCTTTTCTTCAACACCGGCTTTCGTATACAAACGCCGGACGTATGACGGGAGCCCACGAGGGGCTCCCCTACGGTGTAAAGGATAGATTAGATAAATAACAAACGTCTGTTATCCCTTGTAGTGACAGGGCTTGTCCCTGTCAGCAAACAGAAGTCGTCCTCCAATACCAACCTTCATATACGAACGCCAAACGCATGCTGGGAGACCACAAGGGTCTCCCCTACAGATTCCAATCAGCCTTTCACTTGCCGAAAAAAGAGCTGCCCTTGCGGACAGCCCTTGTGGTATCATTATATTAATGATTAGCCCAGCTCAGCGAAGTACTTAATGGTTCTTACCATCTGGCTGGTGTAGGAGTTCTCGTTGTCGTACCAGGAAACTACCTGAACCTCATAGAGGTCGTCAGCAACCTTGGAAACCATGGTCTGGGTAGCGTCGAACAGGGAGCCGTATCTCATGCCGATAACGTCGGAAGAAACGATGGGATCCTCGTTGTAGCCGAAGGACTCGGAAGCAGCAGCCTTCATAGCAGCGTTGATGCCCTCAACGGTAATGTCGGTACCCTTGACAACAGCGGTCAGGATAGTGGTGGAACCGGTGGGAACGGGAACACGCTGAGCGGAGCCGATGAGCTTGCCGTCGAGCTCGGGGATAACCAGACCGATAGCCTTGGCAGCGCCGGTGGAGTTGGGAACGATGTTGGCAGCGCCTGCTCTTGCTCTTCTGAGGTCGCCCTTTCTGTGAGGACCGTCGAGAATCATCTGGTCGCCGGTGTAAGCGTGGATGGTGCTCATGATACCGCTCTGGATGGGAGCGTACTTGTTGAGCGTATCAGCCATGGGAGCGAGGCAGTTGGTGGTGCAGGAAGCAGCGGAGATGATGGTATCCTCAGGGGTGAGAACGCCTTCGTTTACGCTGAATACAACGGTGGGCAGATCCTTGCCGGCAGGAGCGGAGATAACAACCTTCTTGGCGCCTGCGTCGATGTGAGCCTGGCTCTTCGCCTTGGAGCAGTAGAAGCCGGTGCACTCGAGAACAACGTCAACGCCCAGCTCACCCCAGGGAAGCTCGGCAGCGTTGGGCTTCGCGTAGATGGTGATTTCCTTGCCGTCTACGATGATGGAGTTTTCGCCTGCAGCTACGGTGTGCAGATTCTCGCCGATGGTGCCGCAGTAGCCCTTCTGAGCGGTGTCATACTTGAGCAGGTTAGCGAGCATCTTGGGATCGGTAAGGTCGTTGATAGCTACGATTTCGTAACCGGGAGCGTCAAACATCTGTCTGAACGCAAGACGACCAATGCGGCCAAAGCCGTTGATTGCAACTTTTACGGACATAATTAAATTCCTCCTAAAATAAGATATCTCTATTATATTACATTTTTTTCATTTATTCAATAGTTTGTCAAAAATTTAACGGATATTTTTGAAAAAAATTCCAAGTGCTGATATTTTTCCGTTAAAATTTTTGTCCAATCTTGCATTATGCACAGGACAACGCTTGATTAATGCCTAAAATTCTGCGTTTTGTTCATTTCCATCTTGACAATACCTCCAATTTATTATAAAATGAATAAAGGATTCGTGCGAGAACGAGTCCGCGGGACGTCCGTCAGAGAGGAAGGACGCTCCGGATACTTTAATCAGACTCTTTAGGGAGCCGTTTATGATAGATATTTTTTATTTTGAATAACTGAATTTTGTTATTGCGCCTTCGGGCTGTAAAAAATATTTGCGTTACATTAAAATTGAATATCTTGAGAACGGCACCTTTAAAGGTTTTTTGATTGAATGAGAACAATTGAAAAAATTTTAACAAGGAGGTGTCAGGGAAATGAATTTGCCACTCATTGCCGCGATTATCATTGGTATCGTGGCTTTGCTGATTGGCGGCGCTGTCGGCGTGTTAATGGGTATCAATATCCGCAAAAAAACCGCCGAGCAGGAAATCGGCAGCGCCGAGGAAGAAGCCAAGCGCATTGTCGCGGAGGCTATCAAGACTGCCGAAGCCAAGAAGAAGGAGTACGTCCTCGAAGGCAAGGACGAGGTTCACCGCTTCCGCAACGAGAGCGAAAAGGAAATCGCCGACCGCCGCAAGGAGGTTCAGCGGCAGGAACGCCGGATTCAGCAAAAGGAGGAGACCCTCGACCGCAAGCTCGACAATGTTGAGAAGAAGGACGAGCGCGTCAACAAAAAGCTCAAGGAGGCTGACGCAAAGCTTGGTGAAATCGAAACCATCAAGAAGAGCCAGTTTGAAATGCTCGAAAAAATTTCGGGCTTTACCGCCGAGCAGGCAAAGAGTTACTTACTTTCCCAGTTGGAGGACGAGCTGTCACACGAGAAATCTGTCAAGATTATGGAATACCAGGAACAGCTCAAGGAAGAAGCCGACGAAAAGGCAAGAAACATCATTTCACTTTCTATCCAGCGGCTTGCCGCCGAGCAGGTTGCTGAAGCAACGATTTCCGTTGTACCCCTGCCCAATGACGAGATGAAGGGACGAATCATCGGCCGCGAGGGCAGAAACATCAGAGCGATTGAAACGCTCACCGGCGTCGATCTGATTATCGACGACACACCCGAGGCAATCACGCTGTCCTGCTTTGAGCCTGTCAGACGCGAGGTTGCCAGAATCGCGCTGGAGCGCCTGATTTCTGACGGACGTATTCACCCTGCCAGAATTGAGGAGACAATTGAAAAGGCAAAGCGCGAGGTTGACGCGACCATCAAGCGCACGGGTGAACGCGCCGTGCTGGAGCTTGGTCTGCACAATGTGCATCCTGAGCTTGTCAAGCTGCTGGGCAGACTGCGTTACCGTACCAGCTATGGTCAGAACGTGCTCAACCACTCCATTGAAGTAGCACATCTCGCCGGTATGATGGCAAGCGAGCTGGGACTTGACCCGACGCTCGCCAAGAGAGCCGGCTTACTGCACGATATCGGCAAGTCCATCGACCACGAGGTTGAGGGCACCCATATCCAGATTGGCGTCGACCTTGCCAGAAAGTACAAGGAAAGCGACGCGGTTATCCACGCGATTCACGCGCATCACGGCGACGTGGAAGCCAAAACCATTGTTGCCTGTCTGGTGCAGGCGGCAGACGCGCTCTCTGCGGCAAGACCGGGCGCGAGACGCGAGAACGTTGAGAACTACATCAAGCGTCTGCAGAAGCTCGAGGAAATCGCCTCTTCGTTTAGCGGCGTTGAGAGAAGCTTCGCCATTCAGGCAGGCCGCGAGGTCAGAGTCATGGTCAAGCCGGAGGTCGTCAAGGACGAGAAGATGGTTCCGCTCGCCAGAGAAATCTGTAAGAAGATTGAGGACGAGATGGATTATCCCGGTCAGATTAAGGTCAACATTATCCGCGAAAGCCGCGCGTCGGACTTCGCGAAATAACTTCAACCACAAAGGGCGTGCAGTAATGCACGCCCTCAGTTTGTCGAAAAACTATATTTGCGAAAAATAGAATGGCAAAATATTAGGTTCTGACGTAGGGGCGGACCCATGTGTCCGCCCGAGCTGCGTTTTCCTATCTAACCATATCTGCCGTGGAAACGTACGGTTTCCTATCCCGGGCGCACACGTGGGTGCGCCCCTACGATTTTGTCATACTTTATCCTGTAAAAACGACATTTAGACTTTTTCTACAGTCTGAGGGCGTGCAGCAATGCACGCCCTCAGCTTGTCGAAAAACCAGCGTTTGTTTTTCGGTGATGGTAAAATTTTAAGCTGAAATTGTAGGGTTTGGTCTTTGAGGTGTTGTCCAAATCTCTGATTTGGGTAACAACACCCATGCAAAGCTGACCAAACCGGGGCGACCATCGCAGCTCCCCTACTAATAACTAACAACTGCGCCAACGGCGCAACTCCCCTTCTCACTTAATCTGCGTTTTTTTGAAAAAAATTTTTTCTGGACTTTTTTCAAAAAATGTGTTACGATACAATTCCGTTTTCAAAACAGACAGGTACAGAGAGGAGATTGCAGATGCTGAATGAAGAAACCATCGAAAGATTAATTGAAATCTATCGCGATGAACCAAAGATGCTTGCAGTGCTGGAGCGTTGCTTTGCGTCCTTTGAGGAGTACCACGCCGCCATCGTGAAAATGGAACTGTGGAGGAAGCTCTACGCCAAGGCGGTGGAACCGGATGAATTCCGCAGCCGCGTCACGGAGATGGACAGAAACCGAACGTTAAATCACAATTCGGTTCTCGGCAGCGTGAGCATGCTCAACCGTATAGCGGAAAAGAACGGATTGGCGCCGGTATACGGCGGCATTGTTGACAAGGAGCAGCCCTATCGCCGTATGGTGGCAAACGATGTGCTCGCCTATGTAGAAAAAATCATTCAGGAAAGACCTTGAGGGAACACCGCGCAATCCGCATGCCTGAATGATGCGGTATTTCCTAAAAAAACAAGCCAGCCGCCGGAGCGGTTGGCTTGTTTTCTATGAAATATTTTGAAAGACGGTTATCCGATTAAGGATAAACTCTGAAGCTGGCGTCATAGTTGTCGCCGAGGTTGTTAGCCCAGTAGGTTCTGCCGTTGACATTGTAGTATACGCAGTACTGGAAGTTGGGGTTGTAGCCGTAGCTGCTGCCGGCGGCAATGGTAACGCCCCAGTTCTCGGTGCCGTTGCTGTTGGTCTCCTCATAGCAGAGCGGAACGTCCTTGTAGCTCTTCCAGCCGTCGGTGGTGTATCTTACCTTGACGTCCTTCTCGTAAGCGTAGTTCTGCAGGGTAGCGGAAACCTTGTAAGCGGGCATGTAGGGATAGCCGGTTCTGTTGACGGTGATGGGAGCGGTGCCGAGCTTCTCGGTGGTGTAGTTCTTGCCGTTGTTGTTGTCCCAGGTGGTGTGACCGTCGCCGACATACTTGATGGCATACTCGGTGTTGTAGCTGGAGATGTAAGCCTTCCAGAGCTTGGAGCCGTCGTCGAGGGTCTTGACGTACTCAGCCTTCGCGTCGTTCCATTCGTGACCCTTGAGGTAGTTGTAGTGAACGGTGACTTCCTGCTTCTGGGCGTTGTCCTTGGTCTGGACATAGACATAGGTGCCGGTGCTGCCGTACTTGCAGAAGTAGGTCTCGGTGTAGTACATGGAAACCTTGTCGGTTGCTGCGCCGGCTGTTCCGGCGAACACGCTGAACGCGCATACGAGAATGCTCAGTACGGTAACAATGGAAATTACTTTCTTCGCAGTAGATGTTTTTGTCATGGTGGATTACTCCTTTTTATATTGTAGTGACATTGTGCGGAGCGCTGCGTGATTGTTGCGCTCGCTTGTGTTGTCAACGCTATGCATTATACAACGTGCACAAAAGAAAGTCAAGGTTTTTGTGCACTATTTTTGATTGACAAGGTCAACTTCGTTTAAATTGAAAAAACTTCCGTTATGTTGGGTACATCTTTCGGTCAAAAAATTCCGCTACGGAAATTTGAAATTATGATTTGTCCATAACGCACAAATTATAATATAAGAAACTATGCAATATCACGATTGTTGTTCACGCCAACAGGAAAGTTCCGGCTTAGCAGTTGCTTTTTTATGTAAACGTGATACAATAAATGTACACTAAGCAAAGGACTGATAACATGCAAAAACACTTTATTCCCAAAATCGCGGCAGCCATGATGTCTGCTGCCATGCTTTTCACCGCGACGGCGACGGCGTTTGCTGAGCCTGTTGAGGATCTTCACGGATACGCGCCCAAAGGAGCAGTAGCGGAAGCCATCGCGGACGGCTATGTCGGCGATACCGACACCAGCGGCGTGGTGGACGTATCGGACGCCACCAGAATCCAGCTCCATCTGTCTCCCAAATCCGACGCCAATGTGCTTTCCGGCTTGCCGCTGCAGCTTGCCGACGTCAACCGCGACGGCACCGTCGACGTGACCGACGCGACCATGGTTCAGCTTTACAGCGCCGGCAGCAAGGACAAGGCCGGCAAAACCGGCGCGATATATATGGACAACAACCCGACAGACGCGCTGAAGGTGAAGTTCCGTTCCAACCTGTTCCCGGAGGTTACCCGGACGTACAGCACTGACACCAAGCAGCTGACCGTGACCTACAAGGTGAACATTTCGGATTATCTGATGTTAAACAGTCAATGGAGACTCTATTTTGACCAAACAAAGCTTCGCTTGAATAAGGCTTCCAACCCAAAGCCGTTCTCAGTTTGTCCCACAGGCGCTGTGGTGAATATCGAACCCTACCTGACCAGCGAAGGCTATGCCACCGCCAACGCGAGCGACCTCGGCGGCTACGAGATGACGGACGAGGACGGCAAGCCGGTGGACTATGTCACGCTGACCTTTGACGTCGCAGACGGCGCGACCGGTACGGCATACGTGTATTTCGATTTATACGAATCCTGTTTTTTAGATTTAGATAATAAGATGAAGGATTTCAAATTCTATGCCGACAGCGAGCCTATCCCGGAGCTGGCATACCTGAAGGATTGCCATTACACCGAGGTAACAGCAAAATAATCAAAAAAATAAGGCAGGCTCGAGTGAGCCTGCCTCAGTTTGTCGAAAAACTATTTTTTGCTTTTGATGATGGTGAAATTTTATACCGTTTTGAAGCCTTCCCCCGAGGGGAAGGTGTCGCGGCACCAAAACAAGCGTTGATTTTATTGCTATTGATGAGGTGCCGTGACGGATGAGGGCAAGCGAACCTGTCCTGCCGCAGATTGTCAGATATTAAGGGTGCGTGTTCCGTTTCATCTTGTCAGGCTGCGCATTCCTTGTGGTATGCTTCGTCATATAGAGGAAAAGTTCGCTTGCCCTCATCCGTCACAATGCCAATCTGCTTTGCTGTTTACCGACTTTCATCGGTTCCATACCATCTTATTTTGGAAAACCTGATAAAAGGCATTGTGCCACCTTCCCCTCGGGGGAAGGCTTTCTCTTTGTCAAACGTTGTCCTGAACAAATCCATTTGGACTTTTTCTACAGTTAAAGGCAGGCTCGTTTGAGCCTGCCTTTGCGTTTTCTTTAT
>CAMVTS010000060.1 GCA_947170465.1 uncultured Clostridia bacterium | reverse complement strand
CTCCTACTACTGCAGCTCCCACTGAGGAACCCACTCAGGCTCCTACTGAGGCTCCCACTACTGCAGCTCCCACCGAGGAACCCACTCAGGCTCCTACTGAGGCTCCCACTACTGCAGCTCCCACTGAGGAACCCACTCAGGCTCCTACCGAGGCTCCCACTACCGTAGCTCCCGCAACCGATCCTACTTCTGCTACTGTAGCTCCCACTACCGCACCTGCTACTGCTAAGCCCGCTACCTCCGACACTGCTACTCCCAGCAACGCCGGCGGCAACACCAGCGGCAACGGCGCTGTACAGACCGGTACTGCTTCCATGGCTCTGATTATTCTCCTCGTACTGGTATCCGGTACTGCTGCAATCTTCTTTGCTCGCAGAAGAGAGAGAAAGTAATCACTGTCGAAAAAAATAAAATACACAGTTTATAACTGATGATTTTTCACCCTCCGGTTTTCCGGAGGGTGTTTTTTCGCATGAAAAGTTAATAATGTATGAAAAATATATGAAAATTAATGAAAATTCGTTGAAATAAATTCGCTGATGATATATAATAATAGAAGATATCCTAAATAGGAAGAATAATAAAAATGAAGTAAATTGTGAGGATTTTACCCATGAAACGGCTAATCATCAGGCTTTCTGCATTTACTCTTGTCATGCTTCTTCTGACCGGCGCTATCGCCACGGCGCACGCGGAAGAACAGACGCTGACTATCAATGATGCCGGTGCCTTCAAGGCAGGCGATAAGGTCAAGTTTACTTTGAATCTCAGCGAGACCAAAGAAGACATAATCGGCTTTGAATTGCGGCTGTTCTATGACAACGAATATCTTCAATATCAGAAAGATACGCTGAAAGCGGAGAAGTTTGATACCCTCTATTTTAATCAGGATATTGTTGGCAAAATTCCGATGAACTGGACGGATATCGGCAATCCTGTCAGCTTCGCGGATAAAGGAGAATTCTTCTCCTGCGATTTTGTCGTCCGGAAGTCCGGCAAAACCAAGATTTCCTACTTTATCACCGAATTGTATGGCGAGGATATGACTTATCTCAAGTCTTATAAGTTCACTTATGACCTAACTGTGAATGACAAGAAGGTTGTTTCCGACGGCGTTCTCCCAATTACAGACGATAAAGATACCCTCGATACCCGTCAGAGCACCTTCATCAACTACGTGGACGGCATGGGTGAGGAAAACTCTCCGAACAAGGACAATCACGAATCCGTCGTCGGCAAACAGCCGTCAACCATACAGATTGTTGAAACGCAGGTGGTGGAAGCAACACGCTATGAAACAGTTAACCAGCAAAGCGATTCCGGTAATCATGTTGTCATGATGGTGGTCATCATTGCGCTGGTTGTAGTTGCCGGCGTGACTGCGGGAGTGGTATTATTCAGAAAAAAAGGACAGAAAAACGAAAACAATGAGCCATAATCACTACTTTTCACCGCGACAAATCCCTACAACTTTGTAATAATTTCTAAAACTATCTTTCAAGATAGGCTTGATTTTTCTGAAATATTGATATATAATAGTACTAACCGAAAAAATCGGAAAATAATTGGAGGAATATAATTATGAGAAAGAGAATTCTTAGTGCAGTTCTCGCAGGCGCTCTCTCTGTATCTATGATTGCAGGCAGCGCAATTTCTGCGTCAGCTGCCGGCAAGCAGGCTGCTGACGGTACTTACGCTCCTGATGCAGACACTCAGACCCGCCGTGTATATTTTGCTATGCCCGGCTGCTGGGAGAGTAACTACTGGAAGACCGAAGGCAAAGAGGCAGCCGGTGCATACTGGTGGTCCGGTGTTGACGGCATTGACTGGCTCGGCTACAAGATGACCAAGGAGACCGGCGAAGCAAACATCACCAACGTTTACACCACTCTGCTTCCCTGCGGCGGTGACAACGCTAACCAGATTATTTTTAACAACTTTGTTGATGGTTTGATGCCCTCTATGGAAGGCTTTACCCAGGAGCGTTTTGACGCTGCTATGCAGACCGTCGACGCTACCAACAGCTATCACAACATTGCAGGCTCCGACTATTTTGACAAGACCCTCTGGATGTATGTATACGACAAGCTGGCTGAGTTCATGGATTATCCTGCAATCAAGTGGGACGCTCCCGATAACCCCAAGTTCTCAAAGACTGAGCTTGATCAGGTTAAGCCTCTTGTAGGTCAGGTTCTTTCTGAGTACGACGGCTACACCAACGAGGAATTCATGGAAGAGTTTGATATTCCTGAGTTCGGCAAGTATTCCAAGAACTTCTTCTTTGATTTTGAGAACAAGAGCGGCATGGCTCTCGGCTTTGGCGACATGATGTATGTCTGCAACCTTGATCCCTATGCGCTGACTGTCAGCACCACCATCGTTCCCGAAGGTAAGACCACCTTCGGCGGTGAGTACTTCTTCTACTATGGCAACGGCGAGTATGGTACTTGGCCGACCAAGGAGCTCCTCAAGGAAAAGACCGGTATCGAGTTTGTTGACGGCAAGGTAGTTGCTCCTGAAAGCGTTAAGGTTGACGCTTACGGCAACGCTGTAAAGACCCTGCAGGACGCTGACGGCAACAACATCACTTACATGATTGCCGGTACCATCAACGGTGAATACCAGACAAACAAGACTATCCCCGCTATTCCCGAGGACAAGAAGGGCGACGATAAGCCCGCTACTACACCTACCACTGATCCTAAGGGTACGGTTCCGGCTCCCGGCAAGGACGCTGAGTCCTCCACCAAGCCTGCTGCTTCCGGCGATTCCGCTTCCAACACTACTAACAACAATGCTAACGGCGCTGTTGCTACCGGCGACTTCTCCTACGCTGCAGTTGCATTCGTAGTCGTACTGGCCGGTCTTGGTGTGTTCTACTTCACTCGTAAGAAGTACAGCAAGTAATTTTTGATTAAAAATGATTGAACGCCCCCGATTTTGGGGGCGTTTTGTCGTCCTAACCTATGCTTGATTTTTCAGGTGAAATAAGGTATACTAGAGTTAATTAATTCGCACAACGGAGGAACCCTTATGGTGAGGTCGCTGCGACTGGCTTTATCCCTGATACTGACAGGGATATTGTTGTCACTGTCACTGCTGACTGCTTTCGCGGAAAACGCAACGGACAGCACACAATTGAATATGACGGCGCCGGCTTCCTCTGCAAGTCCGTCAACGACGGCAGAGCCGACAACCGAAGAAGTGATTCCGGCGGAATTCCCTGCGCTGACGGTCAACGCGATTTCCAACCTGTTTCCAAATTCCTCGGCGGAATACAGCATCAGTAAGAAGCAGGTCGAGGTCACCTACTGGCTGAAATCCTCCAGAGATATTCTCAGTATACAGTGGTTTCTGACTTATGACCCGGAGGTGCTGACGCTCTCACCTGAGCAGAACACGCCGGAAATGATTTGTCCGGCGGTTGGTAAGCTCAGCGCGGTGGAATACGGCGAAGACTCATTGCGATTCGTCGCTTCCAACACGTCGCTGTTTAACTATTCCAGCCAGACGGCGCCGTTTGTCAGGCTTCTTTTTGATGTAAACGAGCTGAATCCCGAAATGCCTGAAATCACAAAGGTTGATTTGACGGTAGACGTGCTGATAGCTGCCAAGCGAGACGGCAAAACCGGTCGGGCTGCGCCGGACAGCGAGGTCATTATTGTCAATAATTCCGGTTTGAGTCAGCAAGGCATTGACGCAGTGTCGCTGAAGCGCAGAACGACCCTCACGCCGGGCAATTTTGTGCAGGCAACCCATGATGAACCGACTGAGCCGAAAACGACCGCTGTCACCACCGCGCCGACTGTCATGCCGACAGAAGCGCCGACAACGCCTGAGCCGACCAGGCCGAAAGAGCCGGAGAACGAACCGCCGCTGAGCACAGGCTCTTTGTTTTCCGTCTGCCTGATACTCGGAATAGAAATATTAGCGACCGGCGCCTTGTTTATCATGCGAAAAAAAGAAATTTTATTCTAAAATTATAGGGTTTGGCTTTGCCGGACCATATAGAAATTGTACTGTAGGGTTTGGTCTTGACCGAACCCTACAGACTTATTTTTCAGAAATTCAGCGCATGAAAAAGAGCTGTTCCGAAGAACAGCTCTGAAAGTCTTAGTATAAGATATGAAAGCGTCAGCTTAGTTAGCTCTTGTAACCTTACCGGAACGCAAGCAACGGGTGCAAGCATATACGCGCTTGGGAGAACCGTCAACAATCGCCTTAACGCGCTGTACATTGGGCTTCCATGTTCTGTTGGAACGTCTGTGTGAGTGAGACACCTTGATACCGAACTTTACATCCTTACCGCAGAATTCACATTTTGCCATGCGTCTGCACCTCCTTAGTGTAATCAAATTCTTTTCCTAACTTTGTTATCATACCAGAAAATCAGGAAAAAAGCAAGTGTTTTTGAAAAATTTCTTAACTTGTTTTTTTACTTGTAATTTATAGCAGGATATTGTATAATAACTATATCTATCATTTTCTTTACGGAGGCGGCTATGCTTTCACAGTTATTAAGCGGACATTTCAATTTAGCCAGCATTCTCGCGCAGGTTTTGGCGGTGCTGGTCATCATCTTTCTGGTACTGCCCTTCCACGAATGGGCGCACGCGCAGACGGCGTATTTGCTCGGCGATAAGGGAATCAAGGAACGCGGCAGACTGTCGCTCAATCCGCTGAGTCATATCGACCCGATAGGCGCGCTGATGATGATTCTCGTCGGCTTCGGCTGGGCAAAGCCGGTACCGGTAGACGCGCGTTATTTCAAGAATCCGCGCGTCGGCATGGCGATTACCGCCCTGATGGGACCGGTCGCCAATCTTGTCGCGGCGCTTGCCGGTATGCTGGCGTTTCAAATCATCTGGGCAGTGTCGCCTGACTTCTTTGCCCGAAACCAGTTTGGCAGCTATGTGCTGACCTTCCTGGCGTTCTATATCCGCGTCAATATCAATCTGGCAGTGTTCAACCTCCTGCCGATCCCGCCGCTGGACGGCTCCAAAATCATGTTTACCTTCCTGCCCGATAAGGCGGTGCAGTTCTTCTATCGCTACCAGATGGTTTTCTTCGCCCTGATTTTTGTCCTGCTCTGGACAGGTCCGCTGAGTTATCTGCTCGGCATCCTCTCTCGCTGGGTGAACTTCGGACTGTACAACCTTACGGCGTTGCCGTTCCAGGCGTTCGGCGTGCAAACGGTTCCCTTCACCAACTTCTACGCGCTGTAAGCCGGAGTGCGCATGGAAACACAGTTACAATACAAGCTCGACGTCTTTGAGGGACCGCTTGACCTGTTGCTGACCTTGATTTCGAAGAATAAAATCGATATCTACGATATTCAGATTGCGCAGCTGCTCGACCAGTACATGGAGCAGATAGACCGCATGCAGGAAAACCAGATGGACATCGCCTCGGAGTTTCTGACCATGGCGTCAAGGCTGGTGTACATCAAGTCCGTCATGCTGCTTCCGAAATACGAGGAAGAAGCCGAGGAGCTGAAAAAGGAGCTGACCGGTCAGCTGCTGGAATACGCGGTCTGCCGCGAGATTGCCGCCAAGCTGGGTACGATATACGACTTCGATTCCTATTGCCGCGGCGCGTCGCCGGTGGAGTTTGACCTCACCTATAACCGGCTGCACCCCGGCACGGATATCGTCAAGGGCTATATCAGCGCTGTCGGCAGAGGAAAGCGGCGTTTACCGCCGCCGGAGCAGGCGTTTTCCGGCATTGTGGCGCATAAGATTGTGTCGGTCAACAGCAAAATCATTCACCTCATGCGCCGACTGCGGCACGGCAAGCGGCTGGAATACCACGAGATATTCGAGGTCTGCGAGGGCAAAAGCGAGCTTGTCGCGACCTTTCTGGCAACGCTAGAGCTTGTCAAGGGCAAGCGTATCCGCATTGAGGGTGAAGGTGAGAACGCCGTCGTCAGAATGATAGAGGATAAGGAAACAAATGAGTGAAATCAATAACAAAGCCGCGATAGAAGCGATACTCTTTGCCAACGGCGACTCCGTTGACGCGGCAAGAATCGCGCAGGCGCTGGAGTTGAGTGAACAGGACGTCCACGCGCTGGCGCAGGAGCTGATGGAGGAATATTCGACTTCCGGGCGTGGCATAACAATCATAAAGCTGGACGACGCTTACCAGATGGTTTCGTCCAAGGAATACGCGCCGCAGATTCGCACGGTGATGGATTTACGCCGCAATACGCCGTTATCGCAGGCGGCGCTGGAGGTGCTGGCGGTGGTAGCGTATAACCAGCCTGTCACCAAGGCGTTTGTTGAGCAGGTCAGAGGCGTGGATTGCAGCGGCGTTATCGGCAGCCTGACAGCCAAGGGCTTAGTCGAGGAAAAGGGCAGACTGGAACTGCCCGGCAGACCGCTGCTCTACGGCACCACCGAGAATTTTCTGCGCTGCTTCAATTTGCAGAGCCTTGACGATTTGCCTCCCTTGCCGGAGGACGAAAAGAAAGACGAGCCGGAGGAGGCACCGCCGGAAGAAAACTAATCTGAACAAACAGGAGGGTTATTTTGCTGTGGCTTAATATTATCATCGGCATAATCCTCTTTATCGTGCTGATTCTGCTGATTCCGGTAGGCGTGAGAGTTTGCTACAACGACGATTTGCTGGCAGAGCTGAAAATCGGCTTTATCACCATCAAGCTCTATCCGCCAAAGCCCGAAAAGCCTGAGAAGCAGAAGAAAAAGAAGAAGAAAAAGAAGCCCTCTCCCAAAAAGGAGAAGGAGCCAAAGGAAAAAGAGAAAAAGCCCAGCCTGCTCAAAGAGAAGGGCGTCGGCTGGTTTGTCGATTTAATCAAGCAGCTGGCGGTACTCGCCGGCGGCGTTTTGAAGGACTTCTTCCGCCATCTGGTGATAAGGAACATGCAAATCAGTATCACCTACGTCGGAGAGGACGCGCAGGATACCGCCGTCAAATACGGCTATTTCTGTCTGGCGGTCTATCCGGCGGTCAGTATTCTGGCGCAGGCGAGCAAGTGCCGTCACTACGGTGTCGATATCGCGCCGAATTTTGATGAGAAGGCGAAGGCCGTCTACTATGCTGATGTCTGGGTCAGCATCCGCATCCTCTGGGTGATGGGGCTGGTATTCAAATACGGCTTCCGCGTCATCAAAATTGTGCTGGCGCTCCGTCGAGGAGACAGCGCGCCGCTTGAGCAGTTTACCAATGAAACCAACAATCGTTCAAATAAAGGAGAAAGTGATATGGAGCATCCCATCGGTAACTTAATGAACATCACCATGGACAAAATCAAGGAGATGGTGGACGTCAACACCGTCGTCGGCACGCCGATTACCGCGCCGGACGGCACGCTGGTTATCCCCGTTTCCAAGGTCAGCTACGGCTTTGCTTCCGGCGGTTCCGACCTCCCCACCAAGAAGGAGAACAAGGACTGCTTCGGCGGCGGCAGCGGCGCCGGCGTGACGATTCAGCCGGTCGCCTTCCTGACGGTACACGAGGGCAACGTCCGCCTGATTAACGTCACCGGAGAGAACAACCCGATCGACGGCATCATCAGCGCGATTCCGAACGTGGTGGATACCGTCAAGGGCATTGTCGGCAACCGCAAAAAGAAAAAAGAAGATACGGCGGCGCCTGCCGGCGACTTCTCCGAAATCACTGCGGACGATATCGACGTATAATTCATGCCTCCGCCGCATAAGCTGTGGTGGAGGTGTGGTGAATGAAACAGGCAGTTTCACTCCTGCTGTGCGTGCTGCTCGCGTTTGGCGCGGTCATTACCGTCGGCGCTGAGCAGGTAAGGACGGAAGCCGAAGCCTATGTACTTTACTGCATGGACAGCGGCGAGATTCTCGCGTCCAAAAACGCCGACAAGCGCATGAAGCCGGCGAGCACGACGAAGCTGATGACGACGCTGCTCACGCTTGAACAGGCGGCAAAGGGCAACAAGACCGTGACCTTCACGGAAAAAATGACCGCCGAGGGCAGCTCTATGTATCTGAAGCCCGGCGAGAAGGTCACGCTGCGCGACCTCGCCGTGGGCATGATGATGTCCTCCGGCAACGACGCGGCAAATGCCGCCGCCGTCACCATAGGCGGCTCTCCGGAGAAATTCGCCGCGCTGATGAACAAGCGCGCCGGAGAAATCGGCATGAAGAACACGCATTTTGTCACGCCGAGCGGTCTGGACGACGACGACCACTACAGCACTGCCTATGACATGGCGCTGCTGATGGCAGCAGGACTGCGCAATGCGGATTTTGCCCGGCTGACGGCGCAGAAAAGCGCCGCGGTGGACTTTACGGAGCCTGCCAACAAGAAGATCACCTATTCCAATCACAACCGTCTGCTCAGCCTGTACCCCTACTGTATCGGCGGCAAGACGGGCTATACCATGAGCGCCGGACGGTGTCTGGTGTCCGCCGCGAGGAAGGACGGACTCACGCTGATTTGCGTGACGCTCAATGACCGGCACGACTGGGACGACCATGCCGCGCTGTATGAGTACGGCTTTACGCAGCGGTGTCTGTACCAATCGCCCGACAGCGCCTTCTGTGCCGAGGTGCCGGTGGTTGGCGGCAGTGTGGACGTTGCCGTCGTGATGGCGGATAGGGACTTCTCCTGTCCGGTCAAAACGGAGGACAAAGAGAAAATCCGGCGCAAAATCCTGCTCGACAGCTTTCTGTACGCCCCAATAGAGGAAGGGGAGACGGTCGGCAGGATTGTCTATACGCTCGGCGGCAAGGAAATCGGCGCAACGCCACTGACGGCAGCGGCGGCAGTGCCGGCAAAGGCGGAACAGCCGGGACTATTTCAGAAAATAAAGGAATTCTTTACCCATGGATAAAAAGGAACCCATCAGACTGCAAAAATTCATTTCTCAGTGCGGCGTGGCTTCACGGCGCAAGGCGGAGGAGCTGATTTTGCAGGGCAAGGTCAAAATCAACGGCAAGGTCGCTGTGCTCGGTGACAAGGTGACCGATAAGGATAAGGTATTCGTCAGCGGCAAGCGCATTGTCGCGCCCAAGTCGAAGTACCGCTACATCATGCTCAACAAGCCGCGCGGCTTCATCACCACCATGAACGACGAGCGCGACAGAAAATGCGTCGCCCAGCTGGTGGAGAACGTCGGCACGCGCGTCTATCCGGTCGGCAGACTGGACAAGGACAGCGAGGGTATGCTGATTTTTACCAATGACGGAGAATTTGCCAACAAGGTCATGCACCCGCGCAACAACGTCTACAAAATCTACCGCGTGACCGTCAGCCCTTCCATCAGCGAGGAGCAGCTTGTCAAGCTGGAAACCGGTGTGGAGCTCGACGGCAGAAAGACGGCGCCGGCTATCGTGCATGTGCTGGTCGAGGACAAGGAACAGCGCCGTGTGGTGCTCGAAATGATTCTCCACGAGGGCAAGAACCGCGAAATCCGCCGCATGTGCGAGGCTGTCGGCCTGGAGGTCAAGCGCCTCAAGCGCACCCAGATTGGTTTGGTCAAGATGGGCATGCTCAAGCAGGGCGACTGGCGTGACCTGACCGAAAAAGAGGTCAAAAATCTTCTGGCAAGTCCGCTTGCCAACGGAAAGGCAATCTGACGCAAACATACGAATCCATCATCATTTGCAGGGTTCGGTCTTGACCGAACCGCAGGTAGAGCAATTTCGTTTGCTTTCATACCGCGGTTTGGTCAAGACCAAACCCTACTTTTTTATAAAATAATCTTTTGTCAATTCTTTAACAATTTGCCGAAAACCGCAATGAAACACTTGTTTTTTTTGTATGGTTGCGGTATAATATACAGTGATTGATTATGCACTGGAGGATAAACACAATGAGTATGGACATCATCAACGCCGCCCGTGCGGAGATTGCCGAAACAGCCGCTTACGGCACCCTGACGGCATTCTTTGACGAGGGCAGCTTTTGTGAAATAGACGCGTTCGCGAAGTCCGGCGATGGCTTTGCCGAGGTGGTTGCCGGTTACGGCACCGTAGAGGGCTTGCCTGTCTACGCATTCGCGCAGAATACCGCTTTTTCCGGCGGCGCCATGAGCAAGGCGCATGCGCAGAAGCTGAAAAAGCTCTACGCTTTGGCGCTCAAAACCGGAGCGCCGGTGGTCGGCTTTTACGACAGCGTCGGCGGCAGACTGAACCAGGGCACCGAGCTGCTTGCAGGCGCAGGCGAGGTGCTGAAATATGTTTCCAAGATTTCCGGCGCGGTACCGCAGGTTTCCGTGGTACTCGGCAACTGTCTGGGAATGAGCGCGCTGCATGCCTCCAGCGCAGATTTTGTGATTATGACAAAGAACGCGCAGCTTTCGCTGGACGTCACCGGCGAGAACGCTGACGCTGATTATAATGCCAAGCACGGCACGGCTTCACTGCTTGCCGAGGACGCTGAGGACGCTGTGAAGCAGGCGAGAGAGCTGATGACCTATCTGCCCTCGAACAACCTCAATCCTGCGCCGCAGGCGGAGGAAGCAGCGCCCGACGGCGCACAGACCAAGTGCATTGTCAGCAAGCTGATGGACGCGGGCTCCAAGCTGCGTCTCGCTGACGCTTACGGCGAGACAGGCAGAATCCGTCTGGCGCGTCTCGGCGGTCAGGTGGTCGGCGTTGTCCGCACGACCGGAGGCGTACTCGACGGCGCTTCCGCTTCCAAGATTGCGAAGTTTGTCCGCTTCTGCGACGCGTTTTCCCTGCCCGTGATTACCTTTGCGGACTGCGGGGGCTTTGGTTGTATCAAGAGCGCCACGCAGGTCACGGCGGCTTACGCCGAGGCGACCACCGTGAAGCTCTCCGTGGTTGTCGGCAAGGCAATCGGCTCCGCTTATGTGGCGCTTGCCGGTACCGGCGCAAATGCCGATATGGTTTACGCGCTGCCCGACGCGGTGATTTCTCCGGTCAACACCGAAGCCGCCGCCTTCATTATGGCTCCCGAACGCATGAAGGTGCCTGTCAGCGAACAGAAGCAGGCTGCCGACGCGTTTGCGCAGGAGCGCCTGTCCGCCTATTACGCCGCGCAGAACGGCTATGTGGACGACATTGTACCGCTGGAGGAGCTGAGAGCCGCGCTGATTTCCGCGCTGGATATGCTTGCCGGAAAGCGCGTACCGACTGTTGCCAAGAAGCACAGCACCATTTGATGAAACTGACATTGAGATAAAGGGGAAAAGAATCATGAAGAATTTAAGAATCACCGTCAACGGCACCGCTTATGATGTTCAGGTGGAGGAGCTCGACGCTTCCGCTGCTCCTGTCGCCGCTGCTCCGGCTCCTGCCAATAAGCCGGCGCCTGCCAAAAAGGCTGCGGCTCCTGCCGGCGCTGCAGGCAGCATTGTCGTCAAGGCTCCCATGCCCGGCACTGTCGTCAACGTCGTCGTGACCGCCGGTCAGGCTGTCAAGGCCGGCGACGACCTCGTATGCATCGAGGCAATGAAGATGGAAACGCCCGTCAAGGCGCCCCAGGACGGCACCGTCGCGACAATCGACGTTGCCAAGGGCGAGGCTGTGGATTCCGGCAAGGTTCTTGTGACATTGAACTGAGAAGGAGTAGGCGCAGATGGCAAAGAAGATTAAAATTACCGAGACCGCGCTGCGCGATGCGCACCAGTCTCTGATTGCGACCAGAATGACGACGGAGGAGATGCTCCCGATTCTGGACGCCCTCGATAAAATCGGCTATTACTCCCTCGAATGTTGGGGCGGCGCTACCTATGACGCCTGTCTCCGCTTCTTAAACGAGGATCCGTGGGAGAGGCTGCGCACGATTAAGGCGCATTGTCCCAACACCAAGCTGCAAATGCTGTTCCGCGGTCAGAACATGCTCGGCTACCGTCACTATGCCGACGACTGTGTGGAGTATTTGGTGCAGCGCTCCATTGCCAACGGCATTGACATTATCCGCATTTTTGACGCGCTCAACGACATCAAGAACCTCAAAACCGCGATTCACGCGGCGAACCGTGAAGGCGGTCACGCGCAGGTCGCTATCAGCTACACGACCGGACCTGTCTTTACCGACGAGTACTACGTTGAGTACGCCAAGAGAATCGCCGACGCCGGCGCGGATTCCATTTGTATCAAGGATATGGCGGCGCTGCTGACGCCGTCCAGAACCGATAGCCTTGTCCGCGCGATCAAGAAGGCGCTGCCTGAAATGCCGCTGCAGCTCCATACGCACTACACCTCCGGTCTCGCCTCCATGTGTCTGCTAAAGGCGGTCGAAGCCGGCGCGGACGCGATTGATACCGCTATCAGTCCGCTGGCGCTCGGCACCTCTCACGCGCCGACCGAGTCCATGGTTGCCGCGCTGGAAGGAACGGAATATGATACCGGGCTTGATATCCGTCAGCTCGCGGAAATCCGCGCGTACTTCATGACGCTGCGCGAGAAGTATATCAAGAGCGGACTGCTCGACCAGAAAATGCTCGCCACCGACGCGAAGGCGCTGATTTATCAGGTGCCCGGCGGCATGCTCTCCAACCTGCTCTCTCAGCTGAAGCAGGCTGGCAAGGAGGAAAAGCTCGCCGAGGTGCTCGAGGAGGTGCCGCGCGTGCGCGAGGACGCCGGTTATCCGCCGCTCGTCACGCCGACCTCTCAGATTGTCGGCACCCAGGCGGTGTTCAACGTTATTACCGGCAAGCGCTACAGCATGTGCACCCGCGAGTTCAAGGGAATGGTTGCCGGCGAATACGGCACCACGCCCATGCCGATTGACCCGGAGTTTCAGAAGAAAATCTGCGGCGACATGGAAATCATCACCTGCCGTCCTGCTGACCGCCTTGAGCCGGAGCTCGACAAGCTGAGAGCCGAGATTGCCGAGTGGTCGGAGCAGGAGGAGGACGTGCTCTCCTACGCCCAGTTCCCGAAGGTTGCGCTCGACTTCTTTGAAAAGCGCCGCAACAAAAAAGCAGGCATCAACGGCAGCCTGCTCGACAAAAAGAATATGATTCACCCCGTGTGATGAAAAGAGAAGCACCTGCGGATTGCCGCAGGTGCTTTATTATATACTAAAAAACTATTTGATGTTTGTGCATAATCTACAAATAAATAATTGTTTTTTTGTATTGCGAAATTCCTCCATATATGGTAAGATAGAATTGCCAACAATTATAAAACTGCATATATTCGTGATTTGAATAAATACCCGGAAAGTGAGCATTTTACATTTGTAAAAATGCTGGCTCTTAACTAATTTTACTCACTTTTCTGTGGTATTATATGGTTTTATAATTGTTTGGCGACAATCGAGCCGTGTGTTTTTGGACGTACAGCTTCGGTTGTGCGTCTTTTTTATTGCTAAAAACAGAAGGAGAATTAGTATGAGTATGAAAAAGATTTTATCTGTATTGGTAGCTTGTGGTATAATCGTATCGGTACTAGCTGCGTGTGGGAGTAAGCCGGTTACAACAGATGAAAAAACAAACACCAGTATGAGTGAAAGTGGAGCTGATAATTCATCTGAATCCGAAACAAGTAACGATAATACAAAACCAACAGAACCCGGTTTTTTGCCCCCCGCGGAGCACTCGAATTTTATTGCGCCCAAAGCGCAAAAAGGGCAAAAATATGAAATAAAGAAGTTAGAAACTAAGGACGAAAATGGGTACTCAAGAAAAGTTGGGCGTTTCGATGAGAATCATGTTGTTTTGAACGAGCGAGCAGTGTATGATTTTAGCGGCAATCTTTTATTCGATGAGCAAAAGGTTATTGATGCCTGTTCCGGGGATGTTTCGTCAGCGTTAATCCGTGCTGATTACGACAGACGCGTAAATGTGTTTGGCGATTATGCCATGATAGGTTTTGGAGATTATATTTATGACTATGTCAGTAACAGTATTGTGAAATTCGGTGATGAGAATATAAAACCATACAAAATTTTTGACGGCTTTTTCGAAATTCAAAAGAAGAATAAAGAGGCGTCGGAAACAGAGTATTCTATTATTAATTTTGAGAAAAACACAGTCATACCTTTTGAATCCGGCTATTTTGTTGTTTTTATTGATGATGAACGTATTTTAGCTCATAAGGATAAAAAGTATTTTGTGCTGGATTTGTCGGGAAATGTTGTCGCGGAGTTAAAAAATGATTATTATGAAATATTACCCTTTCATGCTTTTGAGCTGAATCATAAGGATGAATTCATGTTTTTAAATCTTAAAAAACAAACTACCGATTATCTGGTTGGCAAAATAGGGCACAAAGAGAATGATGATAACTTTTTTACCAGCTATAGCTATTACCTGATAGACAAAAACGGCAAAGAAATATTCTTATCAGATGAAAACTCTGCTTTTACTTCCGATTGTCGAATGGTTTCTCAGTACAATGGAAAAACCTATATGGTTGAATATCTTGACGATTACTTTTACGATAATAGCGGAACTAAAAAACAAAAAAGACAATTAATTGATGAAAACAGAAATATTATAGTTAATCCTTGTTTTGAATTAAGCGGATACGTAAATGGGTACTGTAAGGTAGGAGAATATGATGAGAAAACCAATACGGTGACATATTCGCTGATTGATTTAGAAGGTAATGCTATTGAAAAAAAAGTTTACAGTTGGAACGATATAAATAACGGAGAAGTCATTGATTTTTCACTTGTGGATGAGCAAGGACTATATCTTATTAAGGATTATTCTAATGGTCAATGCGTATATACAATAAAAGATTCAGGCGGTAACATCGTTTTAACTTCCGATTCAGAAATACAAGATGTGACAATGTTGGGCAATGGGGTTTTTGGTGTCATAAGCAAAGATGATAATAGTTTTAGTTATAGTTACTTAATGAAAATAACCCCAGCTTAAACGAGGAGATTAAAAAATGGAAAAGTAACTATTCAGAACGATTAAAAATTGTATACCTGCACAAAAGAAATTTTG
>CAMVTS010000059.1 GCA_947170465.1 uncultured Clostridia bacterium | reverse complement strand
TATGAATTCGGGCGATTATTCGATATTGAATATGTCTGTCAGACCTGTCATGTCAAAAACCTCCTGCACATCCTCGCTGACGTGGACAAGGCGCATGGTGCCCTGGTTTTTCATGGTCTTATGGGTGCTCATCAACACGCGCAGACCGGCGGACGAGATGTATTCCAGCTGCTTGAAATCAAAGATCAGGTCGGCTACGCCGCTGATATTGTCGTTAATTACCGCCTGCAGCCGCGGAGCTGTGGTGGTGTCAACGCGGCCGGAAGGGCTGATGGTCAGTGTGGTTTCGTTTCTGTTTACTGCGATTTCCATATATTATTCTCCTTGTATAGTTAGTTTCACAATACGCCGCAGCATTGTTTTGAACGCATGGCTTTTTGTGAGTTTGTATTTTCGTTTTCTTACCGCCTTTTGTGCGGTATTGCCTTAACAGCTTTTATTATACTATAAAAAAACGAGCAAAACAACAAAAATATTCAAAAAATCAAAAAAAATCTATCAATTTGTCCCCTATTTGTCCCCCTGCGTGTGCTATAATAATCATGTAAACTATTAAAAAGGAGATATCTGTGCATGAAAAAAATGATAAAAACAATCACGTCGGTATTGTTATGTCTGACAATACTGGTAATCTATCCCTCGCAGCTTGTCGCCTCGGCGGCGGACTACGATGGGAAAAAATACATCAGCGATGTCAAAATCGGCATGGGCGTGACCGATTTGGACGCCTTCAAGGATTTGCTTGAAGAGGGCTATACAATTCTCAAGGACGACCAAGGCGAATACTTCGACCTCAACAAGGACGCGGGCTCCAAGAGTATTCTCAAGGGCGGCCCCAACCAGAAGATTGTCTATCTGGGCTACAAGACCACCGACAACGCGAAAGACGCCATCACCGACCTTGCGGTCATGAACATGGACGGCGGCTACAGCTACGAGGACTACGAAAAGCTGATGCAAACCCACATGGACACCCAGATCAAGCCCTTTGTTGACAGATTCATTTCCACCCTGAACGAGTACCGCGAGAACCTTCAAAAGCCGAAGGACTCCGCGAACTACAAGCGCGCGAACTACTATAGAAATCTGCTCAACAAGCTGACCGACGACGACACCGGCAACAAGCCGCTGGGCGACCTGCTTGTGAACAAGACCAAATACGAGATGGGCGACGACGCCTACAACAAGCTCTCTGACACGGAGAAGAAAAACCACTGCGATATTCTCACCCTGTTAATGCAGGGCAACGGTCAGGCAATTATATTGATGGAGACCGAGCTGACAAAAGCCTCGGACTCAACAAACAGCACATGGATTGACAGACTCAAGGCGACCGGCCTTGACAAGCTGACGGAAGCTGTTAAAGAGGAAAATCCCAATATGACGCCCTCCGAAATCAATCGGGAGCTTGACAAGCGTTACAACGACGACGCGAAAAGAATCCTCGATAAGTGGACTGTTTTCAACGAAATTTTAATCAACTACGATCTGGCAGCTAAAAACATGGAAAAAGCGGCTGACGAAAATATCGCGAACAAAAACATCAAACTCACCGAAAATTCTTCCAAAGCCGAAATCAAAGAGGCTGTAGCCGAAGCTGTCAAAAGAGAGACGACAATCATGAAGGGCGGCTTGGCGGCAGAGGATATTGCCGCTCACGACTACCTCTCAAAGATCGAATACAACGACGGCACGCTGCTGGAATTTTTTGAGAGGGATAAGTCGGAATTTGAAGATGACGAAATTGTCCGCGAGCTTTATCCGATTGTTAATTCTCTCACGGCAGGACAGCTTGCCGGTCTCGACTTCCTTTCCATCAAGGATATGGTGGTAATGGCGCTCACGGATGAAAAAGGCTTTAAAGAGGTTGATATATCGCAGCTCAAGCCTGCCTCCATCTATCAGGACGTTAACCGTGAGATTTACGAAAAGGGCGGCGTTGCGCTGACAGACGCGGCGATGCGCGCGAAAGCGACCGCTAACGAGGCTGAGCCTACATTCAGGCTCAGCACACTGGGCGAGGTGCTCTGGTTCAGCACAGCCTTGTCCGGAGTCGCGGCTGCTCTTACTGCTGTCGCGTACTTTAACGCTGAAGACGCCACGCCTCTTGTCAAGGCGAGAGTCTTTCGTCAAAAGATAATAGATTATCTTCAGTTGAAAAATGACGTCGGCATGCATAATATAACTTTTGAACAGCAAATGCAGCATGACAAGGATATACACACCCTGTATGACGTGAAAACTTCCAAAGAATACCATTCGGCGGTTCTCAAATCAAACATTTGTAAATACCTCGCCGCAGGCCTTACTGTTCTCACCGCAGTGCTCGCGGGTGTATCCATCTACACCACCATCAAGGAAATGATGGATTATTATAAGGTGAAATTCGTGCCGATTCCCAAATATATTGTTGAAAGAGCCGACATCACCGCCACCAATGAAAAGGGCGAGACGGTGATGATTAAGAACCAGACCGCTTACTATAAGGCAGCCCTTTGCAACCGAACCGACGGCAGCAGCGATATAGAAAAGGAAAATCATAAGATACTCCTTGACCGCAACGACCTCAACGGCGACGTGGGCGCACAATGGCTCTCGCTCTACAGCGTCAAGTATGTGAACGGCATGCCGATTCTCGCGGATTCGCTGAAGGCGGTGCTGGGCTCCAAGAAGCCCGACGGCTATGATACCGGTATTCACCGCTTTGGCGAGAAAAACGCCTTCAACCTTACCAGTAAGTTATACTGCTACAACGACCCCAACGACGGCACCTATGTATACTTTAAGAACGAAACCGCGACGGTCAAGGATTTAATGGTCGCAGGCTCGGTGTTCTCCGGCGGCTCTCTCGCCATCGGCGCTGTCATCGGCTTGCTTGCCGGAGCCGGCATTACGATACTGCTTGGGGAACATATCAGCAAAAAGAAAAAGAAAACCGCGTAAATATAAGAGAAGGTGAACCAACATGAAAAAAATTGCGACCATCTTTACATCCGTGTTGCTGTGTCTGACTGTGCTGATAGTCTATCCCTCACAGCTTGTCGCCTCGGCGGCGGACAATAACGGCAAGAAATACATCAGCGATGTCAAGGTCGGCATGGGCGAGACCGATGTGAAGGCTTGCAAGTCTCTGCTCGAAGAGGGCTATAGCATTCTCAAGGATGACCAAGGCAAATACTTTGACCTCAACAAGGACGCGGGCTCCAAGAGTATTCTCAAGGGCGGTCCCAACCAGAAGATTGTCTATCTGGGCTACAAGACCACCGACAACGCGAAAGACGCCATCACCGACCTTGCGGTCATGAACATGGACGGCGGCTACAGCTATCAGGACTACGAAAAGCTGATGAACGACCACATGGATACCCAGATCAAGCCGTTTGTCGACAGATTCATCGCCACCCTGAACGAGTACCGCGAGAACCTTCAAAAGCCGCAGGACTCCGTAAACTACAAGCGCGCGAATTACTATAGAAATCTGCTCAACAAGCTGACCGACGACGACACCGGCAACAAGCCGCTCGGCGATTTGCTTGTGAACAAGACCAAATACGAGCTGGGCGACGACGCCTACAACAAGCTCTCCGACACGGAAAAGAAGAGCCACTGCGACATTCTCACGCTCTTGATGCAGGGCAACGGACAGGCGGTGCAGCTGATGGAAACCCAGCTGACCAAAGCCTCGGACGCTTCGGACAACACGTGGCTTGACCGCTTCCGGAATACCAGCCTTGAAAAGCTGACCGAGGAGATCAAGAAGGAAAACCCCAACATGATGCCCTCCGAAATCAATCAGGAGCTTGACAAGCGTTACAACGACGACGCGAAAAGAATCCGCGACAAGTGGGGCGCCTTCAATGAAGTTCTGATTAATTACGACAACGCTGTGAAAAAAACAGACGAGGCAGATCAGGAGAGCAAGGATAAAAAAGAAATCAAACTGGATGATAAATCCTCCGAAAAGCAGGTGGAGGATGCCGCTGTCGAAATGTACAAAACACAGGCGTCGCTGGTTAAGGGCAGTGTCGCGGCAGAGGACGTTGTTGCGCACGACTACCTTGAGACGACCGAATACGGCGACGGCACGCTGCTCGAATTTTTCGAGCGGGATCGGACGGAGTTTGACGATGAAGAAATCGTTCGTGATTTGTATCCGATGGTAGAAGCGCTCTCCGGAGGTCAGCTTGCCGGTCTTGACTTCCTCTCCGTCAAGGACATGATTCTGATGGCTGTTACGGAAGGAAACGGCTTCCAAAAGGGTAATCTGGATAACTTACCGTCTGCCTCCATCTATCAGGACGTCAACCGTGAAATCTATGAGAAGGGCGGCGTTGCGCTGACAGACGCGGCGCTGCGCGCAAAGGCAAACGCGCAGGACGCGGTTCCTTCCTTTGCGCTGAGCAAGGTGGGTATTGTGCTCTGGTGCAGCACGGCAGCCGCGGGAATTGCGGCAGCCGCTTCGGTAATTGCCGTAAAGACGGATGTTGTCCACAAGATTCAGTCTCTGGAAGCAAAAGTAGCAAATCTGCAGGAATCGTTGGATTGGTACAAGGAACAACGCTTGGAGAGAATTGTTGATGAGTATGATGATATGGTCTATGAGAAATGGAACCTGGAAAGAGAAATAAAGGACTTAAAAGGATCCGACGAGATATACAACGGAGAGTTAAAACGTTTTACGCTTAAATCAACAATCTGCAAATACCTCACCGCCGGCTTTACCGTAGCGATGGCAGTGCTTGCCGGCGTATCCATCTACACCACCATCAAGGAAATGATGGATTACTACAAGGTAGATTTCGTGCCGATTCCGAAGTACATTGTTGAGCGAACCGATATTACCGCCACCAACGAAAAGGGCGAGACGGTGATGATTCAGAACCAGACCGCCTATTATAAGGCAGCCCTTTGCAACCGCACCGACGGCAGCAGCAGTGTAGAAAAGAAGAATCATGAGATACTCAAGGATCGCAACGACCTCAACGGCGACGTCGGTATGCAGTGGCTCTCGCTCTACAGCGTCAAGTACGAGAACGGTATGCCGATTCTCGCGGATTCGCTGAAGGCGGTGCTGGGCGGCAAACAGCCCGACGGCTATGATACCGGTATTCACCGCTTCGGCGAGGAAGCAGCCTTCAACCTCACCAGCAAGTTCTACTGCTACAACGACCCCAACGACGGCACCTACGTTTACTTCAAGAGGGACGACAAGTCCGTCAAGGAGCAGACGGTTGCCGGCTCGGTGTTCTCCGGCGGCGCTCTCGCTGTCGGCACGGTTGTGGGAATTGCCACCGGCGCGGCGTTCGTCTTACTGCTGAATTTTTCGGTCAGAAAGAGAAGAGAAAACCGGGCGGCATGATCAGAAAAGGATGTGAGAAAAATGCCCAAAACGCGTTCATTCTCCATGCGCGTGCTTTCAGTCATTCTGGCGTTGCTCATAACGCTGAGTATGACGACCATCGGCGTCACAACCGTTGCAGCCAGAGAATTTGACAGTACCTTTCGTCTCTTTGTGGGCAATGTGCGCAAAGGTGACATTTTTGCGGCAGGCGCGACGCTGCTTGCGAAAAATGAGCATGGATTTATAACTTACCACGATTATAATAAGATTACCCTCTATATTGACGGTGAGGTGTATGGTGAAACCGAAACCTCCATCACCTTTGACCGTCCGGTCGTCATGACGGGAATAGAGCGGGATCGCAGTACGGTAAACAGCTTACTGCTGTATTTCGATTCGCTGGACGCCGTAGGTAAAGTCAATACGGAAGAAGCGCTCAGAACAGCGATAACTGTCGGCGGCACCGTCGATCTGGCGGGCGATATTGTACTGGATAAAACGCTGGCAATCGCAGACGGAAAAGAACACGTCATCAATACCAACGGCTACTCCATGTCTCTCATACAAGACGGCCCCGCCATCATCGCGCTGGGCGACGCCTCTACCCTGACAATCACGGGCAACGGCGAGGCAGGCGGCTCCGCGCTGACGGGCAGCGCAAAAGAGGGAAGCGGCTGCGCCGTTAGTGTAAACCGCAACAGCAAGCTGATTATGAAAGGCATGACCGTCATCGGCAACAAAAGATACAACGGCGGCGGCATCTGTGTGGAAAACGGCACGGTTGAGCTGACGAAATGTAAATTTGAAAACAACATTGCCTTCAATAAAGGCGGCGGACTCTATCTGGACGCGAATTCAACCGGCACGCTGACCGAGTGTGAATTCAGCGGCAACCAGGCGATTGACGGCGGCGCGATTGCCAACGAAGGTACGCTTACGGCTTACAAGTGCAAGCTCAACGGCAATATCATCGGCACAAGCGGCGGCGGAATCTGGTCACACGGAACCGCTACGCTGACCAAAACAGAGATTACCGATAACACCAATGCGGTCAACGGCGGCGGCGTTACCAACCTCAAGGATATGACGCTCAAGGAATGTACCATTTCCAACAACAGCGCCAGCGGCTCGGGCGGCGGCGTATTTATTAATACGGGCGGAAAGACCGCGTTCGAGGGCGCCAACCTTATCTCCGGCAACGCGGCGAATGTCGGCGGCGGTTTTTGTGTCGAACAAGGAAACGTCACCGTCACCAAATCAACCCTCACGGAGAATAAAGCAAAGGAAGCCGGCGGCGCCATGTGGGCAAACACCGGCACGACCGTCACCTTTACCGACGCCAAGCTGGACAAAAACAGCTGCGGAACCAACGGCGGCACCCTCAATTCACACGGAACGCTCAACCTGACCGGCAGCACCATCACCGCCGGCATGGCGGAAAACACCGGCGGCGGCGTCTATATGGACACCGGCGGCACGCTGACGGTGTCGAACAGTGAAATTACCGGCTGTCAAGCCTATGTCAGCGGCGGCGGCGTCTATTTCCATGCCGGCACCCTCAACCTCGCGGGCGGTAAAATTAAAATTATCGACAGCACCGGCAATGGCAGAACCGACAATATTCATTTCAACGCATTCAAAACCATTCAGGTTTCAGGCAAACTGACAGTCGGCTCGCAAATCGGCTTTGTGCCTCCGGCAAACAGCGATAAAGCGAATGTCACATCGGGCTACGGCGATTATAACAAGACCGCTCCCGCGTCCTATTTCACGTGCGACACCAACGAGTACCGGGTTAACCGCGAGGAAGGCTTAAAGGAGGTCAACCTCGATGCCATGGTAAACGCAACCAACAGCACCTACAAGATCCAGGTAACTGTCCGGGTGACCGATGACGTGGACACGTGGGATTGGGCGAAGCTCAATATTTACGGCAGAAGCGACAGGGGAAAGGGCGATCTGCAGGGGATCAATACATCTCACGATTTTCACGAATCCATTGATGATGATGGAGAATCCTATACCTATGAGTACGACTGCGGTCCCGATTACTTCCCCTGCGCGGTAGATTTTATCACCCACTTCGGAGATATTTTCCCGCGTGAGTTTCAAGCCGACGTCACCATAAAAATCAACAATGTCAACGTTGCCACGCGCCACGTCGTTCACCAGGGAACCGGCTCCCAAGAACGAAACACCTTGGTGGAAGTCGGCGGCGACAAGTATCCCTGTCCGGAGGAATTTATCGTAGACGCGCCAAAGGAAATAGACACATCGGCTGTCATCACCATCTCGGCGGCTGACCAGTACGGTATGATTTGGACGGCTAACGACAGTAACGCCCGAATGGAAAGCATTTCCTTCCCGGAGGAGGACACCTTCGAGCCGGCGGACAGCTCCGGCTTCAAGTGGAGGCTGAGCAGCAACAAAAAAAGCAAGCATATGAGCACCTATCACCTTATCTTCAAGACTGCAAGCAATGTCTATCCGGAAATCACCAAGGCAATTAATGTAACATTTGTATTTCCGCTGTACCTGAGCGTGATTATAGACGGCGAAGAGGTATTCAGTAAAACGGGCTCAAGCAACGAAACCATCAAGGTTCCGGTACTGGAAACGCCTCCGGGCTACTATATTCTCAAATGGGAAAGCACCGGCGCCTGCAACAAAAAGGTCGACAAAAAAGATAAAAGCGTTGAAGTAAAGCTTCTCAACGAATCCGTTACCCTCACGGCAAAGCTGAATCCGATTAATTACTACGTTTCCTTTGATAACAACGGCGACGATGTAACCGGTTCCCTGAGCAGAGTAACCGCCAATTACAACAAAGAGCTCAAGCTGTCAAACAGCTTGATACGCCGGGGCTATACGCTGGTCGGCTGGAATACACAGGCGGACGGCATGGGAACCATGTTCCCGCCCAAGGGTCCGGCAATCAATCTGACGACAATAAAAGGCGACAAGGTTACGCTGTACGCCATCTGGAAACCGGATCAGGGATCCGCCTCAACCTCGGCTTCCATCTTTTCCGACGGCACCACGCTGCTTTATGTCGGCGCCGGTATCCTGCTGGCAGCCATTGTCGCGGCGGTAATCTATTCTGTCTTTAAGAAAAAGAAGGAAAAGCGAAAGGAGTAGACGGCTTATGAAACTAAAAAAATTCCTGTCAGCGGTTCCGGCGGCTTGCCTGCTCCTCACGGGGCTCTCCGTCACAAGCGCCGGCGCCGTTGACGCCAAAACCGTCACCTCGGGAGCCGTGGTGGAGCTGTTCACCGACGGCAAGCTGGCGGAAACCATTAACTGCGGCTCGCCCGGGGACGCGTGGAGCCAAGCGTTTCAGCGCACGGAGGTCAACAGAACAGAAGCCGTTATTACGCTCGGCAGCGACTGGACACATGACACGCTGTTGACCATCGGTCACGGCATGCGGATTACGATTGACCTCAACGGTCATTATATCAGACGCAGCAGAAATCACGACATCAAATCCGACGGCGAGCTTTTCAAGGTGGAAAAAAACGCTGTCTTTACGCTGCGCGACAGCAATCCCAAGGTCATGGGCTATGACGGCGTAAGGGGCGGCGTTCTCACCGGCGGCGCGAGCGGCAACTCAGGCGGCTGCGTCCATATCGAGGAGGAAGGCGAATTCCGCATGGAAGGCGGCACCATCTACGATTGTATCACCGACGCGGACGGCGGCGCCGTCAATCTGGAGGGCTCCTCGCTGAACACCAAATTCACCATGACCGGCGGCAGAATCTACGGCTGCAAAACGATTGACAGCGCCAACGAGTGCTACGGCGGCGCCGTCTATATGCAAAAGGGCACCGTGACGATTAAAGACGCGAAGATTGACGGCTGCTACAGCGAGGACGACGGCGGCGCCATCTTCTCGGAGCGCGGCGTCATCAACCTCGACAACGTTATCTTTTCCGGCAATCACTGCCGCGAGCACGGTGCCGTCATCAGAACCGCCCATGACATTGCCAAATACGAAGCCACGGTCGTGAACGCGCGGAACTGTATTTTCGCCGGCAACCACGCCGAAGAGTCCGGCGGCGCTGTTTACATCAACGACAATCCCGAGCATGACCAGGCGGTTATCTTCCACAACTGCAAGTTTCGCGGAAATACTGCCGAGTACGGCGGCGCTGTCTATGTAAACGACGATAACGTCGTGCTTTCGAGCTGTGAGATAACCGGCAACACCGCGCGCGAAGACGGCGGCGGCGTATATGTGGACGGCCGCTACAACGTCACCCTCAAGGGGCGCATGATTATCAAGGATAACAGCAGCAACAAGGGAGAGGGCTTCAACAATCTTGTGCTGCAGAACAGCACCCTCGGAAAGGCACGTATCATCAACGGCGGCTTGTATCCGGGCTCCATCGTTTATCTCAGCTCGTCAAGCGACAGCAGCGTGCTGGTTTCCGAATGGGTCAGCCAGTATCAGGCGCAGTATTTCAAAGCGGAGGTCGGCAGCCTTTCGCCCACAGATTCGAGAAACGTTGACGCGAAAATGATTGTGTCCGCTTCCATCTTCAATGACGGAAAATACTTCGCGCTCATGATTCTGGGCGGCGCGGGCGTTATCGCGACAGTGTTCCTTATCATTCGTTACTATATCAAAAAGAAATCAAATCAAGGCGGTGAAGAAAATGCTTAAAACAGAAAACCACAGTTTGAGGAAAACCATTTTCTTTACAATTAAGATGATAGCCATGTTCCTTGTCGTCTGTTTCGCGATAGAATACCCGGCGCAGATGTTCGGCAGGGTGCTCGCCGCGGAAAAGGTGTACTATATCTCCGAGGTGAAGGTGTTCCAGGCGGAAACGGAGGCTGAAGCCCAAAGGCTCTGCGAAAGCGAAGGCTTTACCTGCGCGCAGAAAAACCTCAACGGCGGCACCGGCAAGGACGCGGTTTTCATGGGCTACAAGCTCACCGAGAATAAAAATCTGGCGCTGTATGACATCAAGCTGCTCCAGATGAACGACGGCTATGATATCAAGGATTACGCCGAAGCAAACGCGGAGCTTGAAAAGTCCAACTCCGGTGCGGCGGAAACCATGTACGCGTCCGCGAATGAGTTTATCGTCAACTACAGAGACGGCAGCCCCAAGGCAATCGAAGCCTACACGGGACTGAATCTCTTCAACATTCCCGAGGCGGACAACGCAAAGCTGGGCGACTATATTCTTCAGGGAAAAGCCACCAAGGACTTTTTCGCGAAGGTCATCACCCGCGCGAGCACCGGCGCCGTCAACGCCATCACCAACTTTCTCGCCACCGGACTGACCCCTTTGGAAAAGGGAACGGACGAGGAAACCGGCAAGGAGGTTGACGTCACCTGGGCGAGCAAGGTCAAGGACAGCAACGTCTGGGCGGTAATCGAGGACGAGGGCACCACCCAGGACGAGTTTGACGTCTACGACAAGGACATGGGCGACACTGCGCGCGAGCTCCACAAGCAGCTCCAGCAGTTCGCGACCAACCTCGAAAACGCGCAGGCTATCTTCAACGAAAAGAAATTTGTTGAAGAGGCACAGAAAACCAACGTGGACGACGTCGTGGATCAAACCACTCAGACGAGCGAAGATGATAAATCCATTACCTTTGTCAACGCGTATAACTATCTCAACCAGTACATGGCTGTCACGGACGGCATGATGCTGGGAGAATATCTTGTCGATATCGGCAAGCAGACAAGCGAAGCGGTCGATCTCAGAAGGCTCTATCCCGTCATCGACGCCATGACCGTCGCGCAGCGCAAAATGATCGGTATGACCGGTCTGATGTCGCTTATCTCCACGCTCGGAGAAAACCAGAAGAACAAGGAGGCGGAAAGCCTCATCGACAAAGCCAAGAAAAAGCTCAACGAGTTGATGGGCGCCGATTCCTGCTCCATCTGGTACAGCACCAATCCCGAGATGGCGGACAAGAAGGTGGCGTTCACCTCCGACGCTATCCGCAAGCATGCCGCCGGACAGGTCATTAACTCTCAGGCGACGAACAAGCTGGCGGAAGCCAAGAAAACCTTCGACGACGTGATGAAGTGGGTCAATATCGGCAGCTCCGCCGTTACGGTGCTGACCTTCCTCGCCGGAAAATACGGCGTTGCCGCGCTGGTCGGCATCGTCAAATCCGCGTTATCCATTGTTACCACCACGACCTCCGCGATTGCCGGCAAGATTCTTGCCATTTCAGCGTCCGTCAGCTATTGGTCGGGCATTGTCTCGCTGGTCATTCTCGCGATAACCTTCATTTTCTATCTCATAACCTTTATTATTGAGCAGATTCAGAAAAACAAGCCGAAGGAATATACCCAGATGGCTGATTTCGCGGTCGATACGAAAACCGTCAACGGTAGCTCCGTCAACATCAATTACAGGGCGGTCAGGGATAACAAGGACAGGATAGCCGACCTCAACGCCTATCAGGCGCAGAACGGCTGGGTATGCATGTACGTTTCCGACCAGCCTAACGCCGGAAGCCCTATCCGCGCGGATGAAAACGGCAACGTGTTCAACATCAGATACGGCGACGCGAACAAGCTCAGCGGCTATGACTGCGCGAGCTATTTCGGTCAGGTAACGCCCGGCAACTGCAACACGGGCGCCAAGAAGGATGAAGTCGACGGTATCTATATCAATTATTTTACCGAGAATTCCATGGCAAACCGTCCGCAGGCTGACAACACCGGCAGCACGCCCTCCGGCAGCGGTTCCAAGCTGTATTACTCGGATATCATTGTCCGCTCCGGCAAAAGCGCGGAGGTTGTAAAGAGCAAGCTTATCTCCAAGGGTTACCAAATCTATGACCAGAACCTCTGTCCCAACCCGAGAAAGTTTACCATATTAGAGGATGAGGATCAGTTCACCTACATCGGTTACCAGACCACCAACAACCCGGATCTCGCCATTCGCGACATCAGAGTGGCGACCTTCACGCACGAAGGCAATCTTACGTTCGGACAAATCAGCTACGGCTGCGCCGGAACCCTAGGCTTCCCGGCAGATACCAAGGAGGACAACAAAGCTCTTCCGGGAGATTTGGACGGCTTGTACATTACCGCGAGTCACGACGCCGGAACGCCCATCGAGGTCGGCAAGCTGCATCTGGTGAGCGGTCACAACATGGCGAAACCCGGCTGGGAACCCGTTACCACCTTCAGCGGACTGCCCTATAACTTCAATACCGCCCGATTTTCCGATAAGACCGACGACATACCGGGAAGAAAGCAGTACGCCTTCAGCTATACCGGTTACATCTCCAGAGATGAATATGTGTGGAACAACCGAAGGACGTATCTCTATTATGAACCGGAGGTACAATACACCGGCGGCACCAAATACCTCTCCGGCGTTTTCTTCGGCTTCGGCGCGGATTCGGAGAGAAGCGTAGGTCATTACGGCGTAACGAGATCAAAGGTCACCGAGCTGTTTGACTCGCTTGCCGACATTCCCTTTGCGGAGGAGGCAAGTCCCTCCAAGGGCGTCAATCTGGCGCAGTCCTATTTCTACAAGGGTCATGTTCCCGACAGCAACCAGAAATATCTCCGCATGTATTACACATGGACATACAACCCCTACCGCGCGCTGACAGACGTGCAGGTGTTCAGGGGAGAGCCGTATATTTCAAGGCTTCCCTATACCGTCAGCAAGGCGCTGTCATACCCCGCGAAGGCATCGGGGGGCGCGTCGGCAAGCGCTTCCTACGCGGCGGCTTCGGTGGCGGTGCAGCGCGACTGGGCTTCCGTGTGGAAGATGAGAGGTATTTCTCCCGAAAACGCCTACATGGCTCCCAACGGACTTCTGGGAGAAAACACCAACGTGGCGGAGGGCTTCACAAGGGAAGCGCAGGGCAGCTTCAAATTTGCCGGCGGCAAAATGGTGCTGCTCCCGACGAACCTCTTTGTTGCCGGTTATGTCAAGGATCGTCCCCGCCTGACGCTGGACGATGTGATTATCAGCAACGAAAAGCACGAAGCCACTAACAATAACGGCGTCATTTCCTGTGATGTTTCCGGGGAAACCACGCTCGCCGGCAACAAGGCGGCAGGATCCTTTGCCTCCGTTCAGGATTTGAAGGAGCCCCACGCGCTGACGCCCTTCAATATTTCTTATCCGTCATGGACGGATGACGGCGGAGACCCGGACAAAACGGACGAAAAGAACGACAGCCACTACCATGCCGCCGGCACCTCCGTCTATATGTACCTCAAGCATGAGGTCGTCAGAAAACGGTATATTTCCAGAATCTTTGTCGGCGCCAGCGAAAGAGACAATCTCAAAAAGGAGTCCAAGACGCCCAACAAGGAGCCGTCCAAGGAAGAGCTGGAAGGCTACGATAAATCGGTCGATTTGAACGCGTTGTCAGGGGCAGTCGCCGCAGGCTCCGACGAGGTCATTCCCTTCGATCTGGGCGGCGATCCGGCAAAGGCGTGGTACAACACCAAGGTAGGAGACGACGCCCCGAATCCGCCCAAGGGCGGCGACGCGGCGGCATACCTCAGCGTTGCCAGAACAGACGATCCCGAAAAGGCAGTCAGGAGCATTATGCTCTTCAAGTCCGACGCCGATGCGGTTGCGGATCAGATACAGATAGACAGAGCCGTCTATTACTGTGCGTCCAGCACAACCCCCATCCGGATGGCGAACGGCCACCATTACTTTGTTTACTACTCCTTCAACCAGGGCACCGTTCCGGGCAGACCGATTACCGAGCTCGACGTCAGCGAGGCGGTATTCGTCACCGGCTCCGCCACAGCGCTTACTGTCGATAAAGCCGACGTCACCGGCATCGACGAGAACCACAAGGTCGTTGTCAAGGAGAAGGCAAGGATATACGGTGACGACAGTATGAAGGTCTTTATCCACGCGAAGTACGAGGCGGAAACCGTCTATTACAACAAGCTCTTTGTCGCGTCGGCGAGTACCGCCAAATTAGCGCAGCTGAGCTTACTGGAGCAGGGCTGTACGGAGTTTCTCGACATGAATCTTAACGAGGGAGCCGGCGGCGAGTACGTTTACTTCGGTTATCGCGGCTTTACGCTCCGTGAGGATAAGATTAAACAGCAGTCAACCCAGGACGCCAAGGAGCGTGAAAAGGAAAACCAGCTTCAGGAAGCGGTTTATGACATTGTCTGCACGGTTGGCGAGGAATTCCATCCCGACGGCTTCGTTTCGGAGCGTTATCAGCTATACTACGCGCCGGTCGGCAAGACGGTAGACAAAAAGGTAGTGGCGACCAACCTGAATGCAGGAACCACCGGTCCCGAAATCTATATGTACTACACCACCACGTACGCCGCCAATAGCTACAACGAGCGCGTTCAGAAGCAGGAGGATCCTGTATTCTCCTCCATGCCGAAGGATTATCTGAAATCTCCTCTGACAAAGCTCGCCGTTGCCACGCATGACTACGTTCCGTATTCCGTAGACCTTTCGGCAACCTCCTCCGGCAGCGAGGACAAGACGAAGGCGTGGGAATATGTGATGCAGAGCAACAACAAAGACCGTGTTGATTTCAACGAAGGCGCGGTCAAGTTTGACAGCGATCACATGACGACCGACAACCGCATCGCCATGTTTGCCCAGCGCGAGGACGGCAGCGTCAAGCGTTCGGCGGAAATCACCGGCGGCTACCTTTCCTCGTTAGTGACGGAAAACAAACTATATCTGAACCGGTAAGCACAAAAACAGGGCTGTTGCGGCAGCCCTGTGAAGTGCGTTTATAAAAAAAATGTCCGTATCAAAAAAGGAGGTACATTTGAGTATGTATTTGGCTGCAAACATCATTGTCGGCGTATGCGCGCTTGCGGGGTTTATTTACGGAGAAGCCCAATTCTTCCGCCCCAAAAAAGCGCTTTACGCCCAAATGATTACCCTTTCCCTTGGCTGCATAGCCTTCGGAAGACTGTTTAATATCGTCCGGCTGCTGACCGGCGGCGAGCTGACGGGAAATTTCCAGCTCGGTTTTTTGGGCTTGATAGGAAGTCTGATGTTCTTCTTCTCAGCCAATTTCGGAACGGTCGATTCCCTTGTTGACGACCATTCCAAGGAATTGAAAAAATACAGACTGATTGCGCTCGCCGCTCCCGTAGCCGCGGTTCTGATGTATGTCGGTCTGTTCCTGCTGAGCGATGTGTCCGGCAGGCAGAAGATTCTCGGCGCTGTGCTGACCGCGTTTGTGATGGCGGCGTCCTACTTCAACCTGAAGCATCTGATTTTTCCGGACATTGATTTCGGCATCGTAAAATGCCTGCGTCCCTACAATCTGCTGGCATTGATTTATTCGATATCCATTTTTGTGGAGTTCTGCGCCATGAGCCGCGATAACGAGGTGCTGACCTTAATCTGCTGCTGCGTTACCGGTCTTGTCACCGCGGCGATGATTCCGACAGTCGTAAGGGGGGTTAATAAATGGAAAACATGATTTATATTCTGTTTATCTGCATGTTTGTCCCCCTGCTCCTCAGTCTGCCGCTGGTTCAAAAAACCTCGCGCAGGGTGATGGCATTCCTCCTGATTGGTATCTGTGCCGCGCTGCTTATTTCAGAAGTCAACGGGCTTTTTCTCAGACTGCTGGGGTATAACGCGGAGTACGTCACCACCACTGTCACGCCGGCGACAGAGGAAATTATCAAAGCGATTCCGGTTTTGATTTATGCGTTTGTCATTTCGGATAACCGGGACAAGCTGCTCTCGTCGGCATTTGCGCTCGGTATCGGCTTCGCGCTGTTTGAAAACACCTATATTCTGATCACCAGCATCGACGCCGTGTCCATTGAGTGGGCGCTCGTCAGAGGCTTTTCAACCGCGCTGATGCACGCTATCTGTACGGCGGCGGTCGGATACGGCATGAGCTTTGTCAAGAAAAAGAAGAAGCTGTTCTACTGCGGCACCTTCGCGCTGCTGTTGATGTCGATTATCTACCACGGCATTTTCAACATGCTCGTCCAGTCAACTGACTGGCTGAAATACTTCGGCTTTGTGCTGCCGCTGTTAACTTACGTTCCGGTGGTCATCTCGCTGATTAGGCGCTATAAGAACAGAAAGCGGGGAGAAGCAGCGGAATAATATCAGTCCCTTTTTCGGTATCCGCAAAACAAACAACCCCCCGTTCTATGAACGGGGGTTCAGACTGTAGAAAAAGTCCGAATGCGATTTATTTAGGACAACGTTTGACAAAGAGAAAGCCTTCCCCCGAGGGGA
>CAMVTS010000058.1 GCA_947170465.1 uncultured Clostridia bacterium | reverse complement strand
CAAGCCAATCCAGCCAATATTTTTCCGCGTTGCTCACGCCGTCACAATCCCAGACTGCGCCGAAATCGCCGCAGATGATCACCATATCGTCCTTTGTCATTTCGCGCTGTTCGGGAAATGCAGGCGTTGAAAACTTCTGATATTCACCGTGGCAGTCGCCTGTTACAAAAATCATAGCATTGTCACTCCGAGCTTCTTGGCTTCCTCAATATCCTGTTGTGTATATGGAAACGGTAAATCTCCACAGGCAACAGTTGCATCAAGAAATCTAACGCAAGCTTCTTCCAAGGTCAATCCGTTACGCTCACAAATTTGTTTTGCCTGTTCATAAATATCATCCGGAATACTTAGTACAATCGTTGTTTGATTCATTATGAAATATCCTCCTAAAGATAGTTGTCAATATATAGCTTTGCGTAAAAAACAGCAGAATCGGGATAGTACTGATAAAGATGTCTGCAAACCTGTCTGTATAGCTCCATACAGCGTTTGTCCTCACAAAAAGTCAAAAGATTATCCAACAAGTTTTCTGCATGCTCGCATGAAACTATAGGTTTGTTGAGGATTGAAGAAACCTCGGGAGCGTACAGGCAGTAAGCTCTATCGTATAATTCTTCTGATTTTAAAACTAATTCTTTAATGATTTCAAATGTGGGATTATTGTATTCCATAGCTATGAACCTCAAAAAACAAATCTGCCTATGGTAATACTGCATTATACTCTGTTTCGGGCGTTTGTCAAGTGATTATTTGAAATAAAATAATTGCGACGCCAATCAAAGAAAATCCTATTTTCTCTGGACTTTTCTGTTTTCTGTGGTATGCTGTTCCGCTTGAAAAGAGGCGGTCAGATGGCACTGAAAAAGCTGCTTAATAAAGGCACGGTTTATAAGCGCAATGATAATCGCTGGGGAGGAGCTGTTAGGTATCGTGATGAGCAAGGTGTGACAAGACGGAAAAGCTTTTGTGCACCGACTAAAAAGGCTGTTTTGCAAAAAATCAATGATTATATTGAGCGCTTTAAAAATGAGGTTGCCGAAGCGGACGAAACGAACAAGCCCTTGCGGAATAGTATGCAGAAATGGCTGAGGATATTTCAGTACGGTACGGTTGAGAAAGCAACTTACGACAGAAAAGAGGACAGTGCAAAACTCTATATTTATCCGAGAATAGGCGATTTGATTATATCAGACGTCACCGCAGCGGATTTGAAAGAAATCCTGACACAAATGATGAATGAGGGATACTCACACTCAACAGTTAAGCACGTTTATTGTCTGCTAAGTGAATTCTTCTGCTATCTCTGTTATGAGGAATACATTCCGAGAAATCCTATGGCGTATGTGCGCATGATTAAGAAGACATATTTCGATGCGGCGCAAAACAAAGCGATTATCGCGCAGAGCGACGTCATTACAGTCTTTACCGATGATGAGCTGGAACTCCTGAAAAAGGAAGTGTTTGCACGGAAAAAGAACGGCACGTTAAAGCACCATCAGGCGGCAGTGTTTCTGCTCATGCTCAATACGGGCTTAAGGACAAGTGAAATCCTTGGTCTGCTCAATAGCGATATTGATTTGGAGAAACGGGAAATGAATATTGTTCGCGCGGTAAAGGAAGTCAAAAAGCGCAACAGTAACAAAGATGTATGCGGAACAGAGCTTGTTGTCGGCGGTATGAAAACTGCCGCTTCAAAGCGCACAATTCCCCTTAACAGTTCCGCAATAGAGATGATTCGGATATTGCGGATTGAGCGCTGGTTTGGCGAGGACAGTCCCTTAATCTCCAATCAAAAGGGCGCATTTCTGAACCCGGGAACATTCCGCTCAAGATGGTATACACTCCTTGATGACGCTGGAATCCCGCATAAAGGTTTGCACGCACTTCGCCATACCTTTGCCACAAGGTTAATCAACGGCGTGAAAGATGAGGACGGCAATTTACATACGCTATCCGTTAAACAGGTTGCCGACCTGCTCGGACACACTACCTCAACGGTGACGGAAAAATATTATGTCAAACGCGAAATGAAAAAGCTGCAAGGCATAACTGACGATTTCAATCTGTAAAAAAAGAATACCTCATTTCCTAATGATACAGCTCCCGAATGTGCGGGAGCTGAATTGTGTGCGACATTATCTTGAATTAGGAATTGACATCAATTCTCTTGCTCTTTTGCTGATTTGCGCTTCAATCGCCGTCAGACGTCCTTCGGGTAAGTTGATTGAATGATGTCTTGTAAAGGTGAAGTTCAGCAGTTTGCGGAGTTGAGTTTTTTGTTTACTGCCCATTATTGCTTTGTAAACCTTGTCGAATGATACGCCATAAGGTGGTGTTCTTGTTTTGGCGTACTCGCTGAGATTTTCCAAATCTTCAGCCATTGCGAAGTTGAACAGCGACAAGCCGTTATCGAAAATCGGTGCAGGCTTAATGATTTTACCTGTGTGATTGTCACGCAACACGCCGAAATTACCGAAATGTCTGTCCTCGTTGTAGATGACTGCGTCGAACACCAGCATACTGCATAGGTCATCATAAAACTCTTTGCCAAGCCCGGCGTAATAATCGAGGGCGTTTTTCAGCGTTCTTTCTTTTATCAGTCGGCTAATCGGCACAAAAGCGGTGTCAATATCCGTAAACAAACGGCATTTTGAAGCTAAAATACCCTTCCAGTTTTCAAGGTCATATTCGACGCAATTCAAGCCCATCGCCTTTGCAATCTGACAGGCGTAAAACTCGCTGTACGGCTCATTGCCGGCATTGGCAGCGCCTTCTGTGCCGCCTTTGTAGAGATAGATTCCATCATTCTCGATATGTCGCCACGCCTTGCGGAGCATACCGTTTGTGGTGAACTCGGGAGAGGTTGAAAACGCTTTTTCGGCACTACCTACGCCTGTATAGGCGACAAGCGATAACGCTTCCGAAAATGGATTTTCAAACAGATTATACTTGGCAAATTTACCCTCAAATTCAACAGGCGTAACCCAATAGCTGTCGTTGAGCGACAAGCCAAGGCAAACATCAATAATGCCCTTTGTATCGTTCACGCTTAAGCCAAATGTCTTGAGTATCTCATCAACAAAAGCCCTGTTCTTCGGAATGACACGGTTGGAAAGCCATTTGATAATGCCTTTTGGTGTCAGTTCCATATTGATTGGCAGAAGGTGTTTTTTGCTTTCGTCAAAAGACAGAATCTTGACAACTAAACCTTCCAAGCCCTTTTCTTCAAGGGAGAAGGTCACGAGGATATCTTCATATAGTTTTAGGTTATATACGTTGCTCATTTCAACACCCTTTTCTTCCAACAATACGCTGATATTTTTGCCAAGAGCATCAGTAATCTTTATCAATAAATCAAGGGATAGGTTCTGACCGCCGTTTTCAATACGGCAGATATTCGACCGCTGCGTTCCAACCATCTCGGCAAGTTGCGCCTGCGACAAGCCCTTTTCCAGTCTTGCTTGCGTTAGTTTTGAAACGATTTCCTGCCGCTTGCGGATTATGCTGTTGCTGTCTGTCATAACGATCAACTTCTTTTATTATATGTTATCATATATGATAACAGTAGTCAAGGATACTATTGAATAAAAGAATGTGCTATACAATTATCTTCATAAAAATGTAAAACTGTAACCGGAAGAACCATGTCAAGCTGTTTTCTACGAAATAATAGTAAAATAATGCTATCTGAGCAGCGAATTATAATACAGGATTGCAATGTCCTGAAAATGGGACAGCTGATTTTTTATAATACAAGAAAGAAGCTCCTAAATTGACAAAGTGAAGTTACGATTTTTTCGTAATTATTTACCGGTTATCAAAAGTTCGCTTTAACAAACGAAAAACTAACATGAAATTGCTAAAATCAAGAAACAAGAACGTAAGAGGTGTTATTATGTATCAGGTGACAAAAACCAGACCAAAATGTCCATTCTGTGGTTCAAGAAATGTAGCGCAAAATCGCTGGGGACGGCAGAATATAGATGATGAATTTTTAGAGAAAAAAGAAAAAGGCGAAATAAAGCTAATGGGCTGCTTTTTGCCTAAAGACAGTAAAAACTGGCACTGTCACGATTGCGGACACGAATTTGGGAAAACGGGATTTACTGAAATAGTGCATTATAATAAAAAGAAAAAGCCGGATTATATTTCTGCACATGCCCATTCATTTATGAATCGAAATGAAATTATGCAAAGTCAAAAATGCGGCTGCTTCCGTTGTCTGAATATTTTTTCTCCGGACGCGGTTTCCGAATGGATCGATGACCTTACAGATGAATCGACGGCTTTATGTCCTTACTGCTTTACAGACAGTGTAAACGGGGATAAATCAGGTTTCCCGATTGCTGAGAATTTCTTAAAAAAGATGTGTGACTATTGGTTTGATAACTATTAAAAAAACAAGCTAATTGCACCCCTGCTTTGCCGTATTTTGCCCTGTGTGCGATTTGTTCCAAAAAATAGAGTAAGTACCCGACAAAGACAATTCTCGCGTTTCCGGCAATTTTTGGGCACGTTTCAAAAACTGCGGCGCCAATCAAAGAATAGCGGCTTTTTAGTTGCTTTATGCCTCGTCAAGAACCGTCAAAAAATCCGGATCTGACTTTCCTTGACTTTTGTTTTGACCTGTGTTAAAATGAAAATGAAAAGAAAACAGCAGAAGAAACCCTAAGGTAGTGAGGGGGCATAGAAGCACAACCGAATCAGTTGTTAAACAGCCGTGAGCAGTCAGGATAGCCTTGACGACTCAGGGCTTTTCTTTTCGGAAAAATACGGAGGGTTCTTATATGTACAAAAGCTACGACGACCTGCCGCTGATGCTGTCGGTGCATGACGTGGCAGAGGTACTCGGGATCTCAAAATCGAGCGCTTATGTGTTGGCGAAGGAAAAAGGTTTTCCAACGCTGAAGATCGGCGCGAGAGTAGTGGTTCCGAGAGAAAAATTTATCGAATGGATCAACAAAAACATTTCAAATTAAAAGGGGAGTGAACGAAGGGGCGGTGACAGTATGTTGTCACAGCCAAAGCAAGGTAACTATTTCATGCTGCCGAACGAAATCTTCAATATGGATTTGTCCATGGGGGAAATTACCGTCTACGCCTTTCTGATGCGGATGGAGGACAGGAAAACATTTCAGTGTTACCCGTCCTTTGAAACCATCGGGAACGCGGTAGGAATGGGCAGCAAGAATACGGTCATGAAATATGTCCGTATGCTCGAGGAAAAAGAGCTGATCGAAACGGAGCACACCGTCGTGGAACACCGCGACGGAACGCTCCGAAACGGTAATCTGATGTATAAAATTCTGCCGATTAAGCAGGCGATAGACGCCTTTCACAGACGCCAGCTTTATCATTACGGCAGAAGAAAATAGCAGCAAACGATTGTTAGTATTGCACAAACCGGGTTCGAGCCTCAGAATCGGGTGGCAAGCAGGAGAAAGCAAGGGGGTTGCAAATGCTCCCCCTTGCGGTTCACAGCGGCCGGCAACGCCGACCGCAAGCCGTTTTTGAGGGTTCCTGTGCAATTTTTCTTGGGTTCAACCTTGTTTGAGGTTGGTGTAAAAAATAACGCTATAATTTTCAGATTTCGCATACCTATCGAAAAAACAGGCGTTTTTTGGTTGATAACCTTGTTGGCGTCAACATTTAGGGAGGGATTGAAACGGATTCGGAAAACAAACAAAGGGTAAGTTTATACCTTGATAAGAAAACTATACAGGTGGTGGATTCTTTCATCAAAAAGACCGGACTTCATTCGCGGAATGAGTTTTTTGAAAAGGCTGCCGAGAGCCTGATAGCCGACGAAGCCATCAAAGCAGGCGGCGATGTGATGAGTGAAAAGCTCGCAAAAGCGGTAGAAAATGTGTCCGAGGATAACGCGAAGGCTATCTCAAAAGGGCTCTTCCGTTACGCGGTTCAGCTCGAAATGCTGATGAGAGTTATCGCAAAGACAAATCATTTTACAGATGATGAGCTGGAAGATATGCGGCGTGAAGCCATCAATAATGTCCGCAGAACGCGCGGCAAAATCAAGCTTGACGACATCGCAAAGGGCTGGTACAACGAAGAATAAGTCTGGATATTTGGTGAAAGCTGTGGTATATTGTTGAGCTAAAGAAGGGAGTGAACAGCCATGTCACAACGTGAAATACTCACAAACGGCAGCGCATTTAAGCGCACAGACGGTCGCTGGTGCGGCGTCGTTTGGTACAAAGACGAGCACGGTGAGCGAAAGCGCAAGAGCTTTTCGGGTACCACGAAGTCGGAAGTCAATAAGAAAATGAAGAAATATATCGTGGAGTTTAACGAAGATAAAAATGATTCTGTAGAATCCTTAAAGACCTTGCAGGAGAGTTTGCAAAACTGGTTGCAGGTGTTCAAGTTCCCGGCAGTCGAGCGAACGACCTATGACAGAGCGGAATCCATCGCCAAAAACCAGATCTATCCTCGACTTGGCAAGAAGGTCGTCGGCGATATCACAGCCGCAGATATCAAAAAGCTGCTCAATTATTGGATGACCGAGGACTACGCTTACACGACAGTCAAGAAGGTTTATACGCTGCTCAACGAGTATTTTAGATACCTATATCAGCAGGAAATCATCACAAAAAAACCGATGGCGAACGTTGAAATGCTCAAGAAAGCCAACTTCATGTCAGCCCAGGGCAAAGAAAATCTCCCCCCGACGGAGACCATCACAGTCTTTTCAGAGGAAGAAATCGAAAAGTTCAAGGCGGAAGCGTTCAGTGTGTTCGGCAACGGCAAGAGAAAATATCAGCAGGCGGCAGCGTATATTCTGATGCTGAACACCGGATTGAGAACTGGCGAAGTCCTCGGCTTACTCAACTCCGACATCGACTTAGACAACCGTGTCATGCACGTTCAGCGAGGTGTGAAAGAGGTTTCCAAACGCGAAGGCGTAACCGGAAAGAGTGGGCGAGAGGTGATCGTCGGCAAACTCAAGAGCGCCACAAGCAAACGCGACATCCCGCTTAACGATACCGCTATCGAAATGATTAAAGATCTTCGTAAAGAATTTTACTTCGGCGAGGACAGTCCTCTGATCCCCGACGACCACGGCGAAGTCACCCGACCCGTCAACTTCCGCAAAAGATTCTACAGAATCCTCACCGCCGCCGGCATAGAAACAAAAGGTCTCCACAGCCTGCGCCACACCTTCGCAACCCGATTGATCAACGGAGTCAAGGATAAAGACGGCAACATCAAATCCCTCACCCCCAAACAAGTAGCCGACCTCCTCGACCACACCACCTCAGAAATCACCGAACTCTACTACGTCAAGCGCGATACGAATATGCTCAACGGTATCACGGATGGGTTTGAGTTGTAAGAAATCAAAGCGATTTTTCTCCTCGCGCTCAAATTGTTTCATACTATTTTTGATAAATCATTGCAATAATTTTATGAGTGATGTAAACTAAAAATAGCTTTGGTATACTCTACCAAAGAGCAAAATATGAACGGTGGTTTAGTTTGTAACTGCTTGGGGAGGACTAGGAGCAAAATGAAACTCGGTAAAATAAAAGAGGTTGATATACGTTCTGTATGGCCGCATGAGCAATATGACTTTTCAAAGTGGCTTGCCGAAGAAGAGAACATTCGGACTCTTGGAGAAGAAATGAACCTCTCACTGACGGATGTTGACACGGAACGGTTTGTTGGCAGTTACCGTTGTGATATTATCTGCAAAGATGAACTCACAGGCAAATCCGTTCTGATTGAAAATCAACTTGAGCAGACGAATCACGACCATCTCGGAAAGATTATTACTTACGCTTCCGGATTAGATGCCAGCGTTGTGGTATGGATTGTGGCGAAAGCCAGAGATGAACACGCCAGTGCGATCGAATGGCTGAACAAACACACTGATGATGACTTATCATTTTTCTTAATTGAGGTGCATGCATATACCATTGGCGATTCAGCTCCTGCGCCGATGTTCAAGATCGTCGAGCAGCCAAATGATTTTGCCAAAACCGTCAAATCAATTGCTCATAAAGGAGAATTGAACGAAACACAAACAAACCGAATTCAGTTCTGGACGCAGTTCAACGATGTGATTGAACAAAGAGGTAAGCCGTTCAATAAACGCAAGGCGACACCTGATCATTGGTATGCCGTTGCAATCGGTTCGTCACAATGCCACCTTTCAATCGATTTGGTAAACAAAGAACACCGAATCAGAGTTGGAATATGGATTCCCGACAATAAGGAATTGTATGATCATTTTTATAAACACAAGGATGAAATCGAAGACATTGCAGGCTGCCATCTTGTTTGGGACAGACTTGACGGAAAAAAGGCGTCTATAATTTGCACATACATTCCCGGCTTGAATTTCAACAAGCAAGATAATTACCCGGAACTGATGAATAAGATTGTTGATTTAGTTATTGTAATGCGTTCTGCGTTTACTCCTTTTATAAACAAATAAGATTATGCTATTATCGATAAGAAAAAAAGACCCTCGAAAGGGTCTTTGACATCACACACTGTGATAGCTGCGGTTGGCAGCGAGTTGAATAAATTTTTATTTGAACTTATAGTGTAATCCCATAAGGTATTGAGATTATCTCTATTATAAATCAAATATTAATAAATGTCAATAAGGAGAGTGAAAAATGACTAATAAAGAATATTATGTCGGCTTTGACATCGGAACCGACTCTATCGGAATGGCTGTGACTGATACAACATATCGCATACTGAAATATAAAGGGAAAGCGATGTGGTTTGTCAGGTTGTTTGATGAAAGCATGACTGCCGCAGAAAGACGCGGTTTTCGGTCAGGTACACGTCGACTCGCAAGAAAACGTGAGCGTATCTCACTTCTGCAAATGCTGTTTAACAGTCCGATAGCCGAGAAGGACGTTGCGTTTTTTCAGAGATTGAAGGAAAGCAATCTCTATGAAGAAGATAAAACCGTTGGCACACCGTATGCAGTTTTTGCTGACGCTGATTACACCGATAAAGACTATCACCGTGATTTTCCGACGATTTATCATTTGAGAAAGGAATTGATTGCGAATCCTGAGCCTCATGATGTTCGCTTGGTGTATCTTGCTCTGCATCATCTGATAAAGCACAGAGGACATTTTTTGTTTGATTCTCTTAATGCTTCCGACAGTCATTCTTTTGATGTGATATTCAGGGAGCTGCGGGCGTATTTGGATGAGGAATACGGCATACAAATCAATTGTGATGTGCCGGACGCGTTGGGCGATGTGCTGAAAGATCGTAAGCGAACGATCAACGCCAAGTTCGCAGATGGCATCAAGCTATGCGGCATCAACAAAAAGACGGACAAGCGAGCCGCTGCGGTAATGGCTTTGATTTGCGGTAAAAGCGAGAGTGCCTCGGTTTTGTTCGATGAGGAAATTATAGACGAAAACGGAAAACTGTTGAAAATTGAGCTCAAGGGGGATTACGAGACAAAATCGGTCGATTACGCTAAATGTTTGGGTGACAAATTTGAGCTGATCGAAAAGTTGAAAGCAGTTTATGACTGGGCGATTCTTGCGGATGTTTTGGGTGATGAGAAGTACATATCGTTTGCAAAGGTCAAGTCGTATCATCAGCATGGACAAGATTTGAAAACGCTGAAAGCCTATGTAAAACAGAATTGTCCCGAAAAATACCGCGAGATCTTCAAAATCAGTAAGGACAAGCTGGATAACTATACTGCATACAGCGGAATGATCAAAAAGAACGGAAAAACAGGCGTTTTGGAATACACCTGCAATCAGGAAGCCTTTTGTAAATATTTATTGAAATGCTTCAAGGGCTTACCTCAAAACGGATATGAAGAAATGTTTTCCGAATTGGAGTCGGCTTCGTTCATGCCTAAGCAGCATATCAAGGATAACGGCGTCATCCCGATGCAGATCAACCGTGCGGAGCTGGAAAAGATTTTAGAAAACGCAAGTGGTTATTTGCCGTTTTTGAATGAAGCAGATGAAAGCGGAAAGACAGTTGCGGATAAAATCAGAGACATCTTCAATTTCAGGATTCCTTATTACGTCGGGCCGCTCAACAAACACTCGGATAAGGCATGGCTTGAGAGAAAAGAAGGAAAAATCTACTCGTGGAATTTCTCGGAAATGGTGGATGTTGACCGCTCAGCCGAGAATTTCATCAACAATCTTACGAGCAAATGTACCTATTTGCCCGATAAAGATGTTATTCCGAAGAACTCGGTACTATACTGCAAATTTACCGTTTTGAATGAACTGAACAATCTGCGGATCAACGGCGAAAAAATCAGTGTTGAATTAAAGAAGGATATTTTCAATGATCTCTTTTTGCGGCGGAAAAAAGTGACGCAAAAGGGTCTGACAAATTATCTTAAGAGCCTTGGATATTCAGATGTTGAGATCACCGGCGTCGACGGAGATTTTAAATCGTCAATGAAGCCGTATATTGATTTGTGTGAATACGGATTGACTGAGGATGAAATGGAAAGGATCATCCTTGCCGTAACGATTTTCGGAGATGATAAGCGTCTGCTGAAAAAACGCCTGAAGCAAGAGCTTTCCAATAAACTGACGGATAAAGAGATAAATAAAATAAGTCATCTGCAATACAGCGGATGGGGCAGATTATCGCGCGAATTCTTATGCGACATTAAAGCGGAGAATCCGAAGACAAAAAAAGATCTCAATATTATCAATGCATTGTGGGAAACAAATGATAATTTGATGATACTGCTTGGTTCAAAGTATCATTTCTATGAAGCGCTTCAAAAGGAGATCAGTTTTGATGATGAAAAGACCTTAAAAGAAATGGTCGATTCGCTCTATGTATCTCCGTCGGTAAAGCGCCCGATTTTGCAATCAATAAAAATGCTGAAAGAGGTTGTCAAAGCGCTGGGCAAGCCTCCGAAAAAGATTTTTGTGGAAATGACGCGTGGCGAACAGGAAAAAAAGCGTACCGTCAGCCGCAAGGATCAGCTTTTGGAGAGCTATAAAACCATCAAAAAGGATGCCGGGGAGTTGTATAATACACTAAACGGGCTTGACAATGATCGTCTCAGGCAAGACAAGCTGTATTTATATTTCACGCAGCTCGGAAAGTGTATGTACACGGGAGAGTCCATCGCGTTTGACAGTCTGTTTGACAACAATCTGTACGATATCGATCACATCTATCCGCGCTCAAAGGTGAAGGATGATAGCCTGAACAACCGTGTTTTGGTAAAGAAAAAGGATAATGCCGAGAAGGACAATACATATCCGCTTTCACAGGATATCAGAAGAAAAATGCTTCCGCACTGGAAGTTCCTTCTTGACAAGGGATTGATCAATAAAGAAAAGTTTAAGCGCCTGACACGCGTCGAACAGCTTACCGATGATGAACTATCGGATTTCATTTCACGCCAGATCGTAGAAACTTCGCAGTCAACAAAGGCAGTAGCTCAGATCCTTGATCAAATGTATCCCGATTCCGATGTCGTATATGTCAAGGCGAGGAATGTTTCCGAATTTCGCCATAATTATGATATGCTCAAGTGCCGCGAGGTCAATGACTTGCACCACACCAAAGACGCGTATCTGAATATCGTTGTCGGAAATGTATATGATGTGTTATATACCCGCAATAAGGCGAATTTTATCGCAGGCTTGCAAACAAAGAAATACAGTTTGAATCAGATGTTTTCTTTCAATATTAAGGGTGCTTGGACAGCAGATAAAAGCGAAAGCCTCAATATGGTGAAAAGAATGATGAATAAGAATAACATCATCTATACGCGGTATGCGTCCAGTCAGCACGGAAGCTTGTTTAAATTGTTGCCGCTCAAAAGGGGGAGTGGACAGGTTCCGCTTACAAATCACGGCGCGCGCTCGGATATTGAAAAATACGGTGGTTATGATAAGCCTTTGTCTGTATATTTCACCTTAGTCAAACATACAGGCAAAAAAGGGAAAGAATGTATTTCAATGCAGCCGATCAACCTTTATCAGGTCAAGGAATTTGAGAAAGACCCAATTGCTTTTCTTGAGGAAAAACTGGGCTTGATCGATCCGGAAATCCTTGTTCAAAAGGTCAAGTATAATTCCTGCATTGAGATTGATGGATTCAGAATGCATATTTCTGGAAAACAAGGTGCAAGTTTGAGTTATAAACCCGGCATGCAGTTGGTTTTAGGGTATCAAAATGAAAAGTATGTCAGGAATATTTCTAAGTATCTGAAAAAATACAGCGACCGCCGAATAAATGAATCAGATCATCTTAACAAAGAGTCTAATCTGTTGTTGTTTGATTTGATAATCTGTAAAATGACCGAAACCGTGTTGCGCGTGAAATTCAAAGATGCAGGTAATAAAATTAAGGCAAAGAGAGATAGCTTTGTTGCATTAACGACAGAGGATCAGTGCTTTGTCATAATGCAGATGTTGCATATTTTGCACGCAAATGTAATGCCTGGTGATCTGACAAAAATCGGTTTGGTAAAAAGCATGGGAAAACTAACTACTTCGATAGACTATTCCATCATTAAAGGTAATGTAAAAATTATCAACCAATCCGTTACAGGTCTATATGAGAATGAATATGTCATAAAGTAAGGAGATATTATGGGCTGGCGTACTGTCGTGATAACAAAAACATCAAAGCTCGATCACAGCTTGGGATATATGGTGGTAGGAGACGTTGAGAACACCGTAAAAATCCATATCAGCGAAATATCGTTTTTGATTGTCGGCAGTACCTCGGTCTCCTTAACAGCCTATTTACTGAATTAGTTGAAAAAGCTAACGAGTTGTTTTTTGAAGAACTGTCGGATTTGCGTTTGGCAATGAATGCATTTGCCGAAAAGCTATCTTTTGAATTTGATTTTGACTTCACCTTTGATGAAGAAATCGACACTTCTTCAATGATTAAGCTACTGAATTTTCGAGTCGAAAATGATAGCGGGCAGCATATGGAAACAATGGTGCAAATGTTTAGAATATTGCAAAAATACATGGGTATAAAGCTGTTTGTCTGCTATAATTTGAGTGTGTTTTTTACACTTGAAGAACTCAGGGAACAGTCGGAAGCAGTGCAAACTGCTGATTTGAAAATACTTAATATTGAAAGCAGGTTTTTTTCAGGTGTTGAAAAAGAGAAAGTAACTTATATCGACAACGATTTGTGCGAAATTGTTGACAATGGAAACTAAACATTGTATGATGAAGATAACCTATGGAATTACCGTGTGCATGATAGTGGGCACATTTTATTTGAGGTTTGAGAATAGTGTAATTCCATAAGGTAGTAAAACTCAAAGCCTTCGCCGATGGTCAGCGTTTCGTTTGAGAATAGTGTAATTCCATAAGGTAGTAAAACACTGACCGTGTAGGAAACATGATAGAGGAGTGTTTGAGAATAGTGTAATTCCATAAGGTAGTAAAACTCCTGAGCCGCCCAAATGCAAAGAGGATATGTTTGAGAATAGTGTAATTCCATAAGGTAGTAAAACTATTTCAATCCTGATGGCAATCTTGGGAATGTTTGAGAATAGTCTAATTCCATAAGGTAGTAAAACTGAGCAACGAGGAATAGTCAACTTGATAGGTTTGAGAATAGTGTAATTCCATAAGGTAGTAAAACGCCGTGGTTCGGTACCCGTCAGGGCATAAAGTTTGAGAATAGTGTAATTCCATAAGGTAGTAAAACGACGCTTAATAAAAGAAATCCCGCTTTTTCGCGCAGTTGCAGAGCAAGTGATAATAAATTCAAGCGATGATATTTGATACCTGTTCAAACCTCTAAGTACAAGGAGAGAAAACTATGATCGTAAGCAGTGGTTACAGGAAAAACGGGTTTGACACGCACGGCGGAAAGCTGCACCAAAAGAAGGATATGGGTTTCTGGATGAATCTTCCCGAAAGGGCCGATCCGAGAGGTGTGTGCTTTGAGCTCGGCGAAGAAGTCGAAGAAGTGGAGCAGGGATTCTTTGAGTTAGTCCCGACGGTATGCGAGCTTTGAATATTGAACCTGGAATTCAGGCTGTATCTGTCCGATGCGGAGAAGGAGCTTTTTCAGAAGAATAACGTCCTCATCAGAGGATCGTTCGATAAATCCGCCGAAACCTTTGCAAGAGAGAACCGGCTGCGTTTTCTGCATATTGATACCGTAATCGCGAGGGAAGGCGACTATTTTGAGCGCGGGATTGATATCCTGACACTTTGCTTTTATCTCGACGGCAGCGCATATATAAATCAGAATGAAAAACGCCAAGGGATATCCGCAGGCAATACAGGCGGAGGAGAAGTTAACATCAATCTCCCCAAGGATTTCTACAAGACGATGTCAGCAAAAGATGTCGCCGGAGAGTGCTGGGGAAATTGTTATGACGATATTTTGAAAAGAGGCGTATTGAATTCGCTGATGAAGAAAGCCGCGAAAAAAGAACGGCTTCTTTCACGACTACTCCAAGGAAAAATATAAAGCGATTTTAAAATCTGCGACGCTAATCAACGATAACACAAAACTCCGCAGTACCTGAAAGGGTGTTGCGGAGAAGATTTTTTGAGAAAACTGAGAAAATAACGTCTAAAACCCTCAGAAAATTGCTGCTATTTTGATGCTATACCGGACGGAAACGTTGGATTTGTTACCGCCGGATGCACTTTTACTGCTCATTTAAAGCATCGAAAAGGCATTTTTAGACCGCGCGCCGTGCGATTTATAAGCGAGAATATCAAAAAGAAAAGTCCGAAAAATGGCTTGTTCAAGCCGTTTTTCGGACTTTTGAGTTTGGCAGGGGCAGAAGTACTCGAACCCTCGGCACGCGGTTTTGGAGTTGCTGCCCGTGAGAATTAAGTAGCACTTTTTGTTCACTTTTAGTATTATGCTAAATTAAAGCACCTGTAAGAATTGTTAAATATGCCGAAACAATAGCGCGTTTTAAGGTAATGTTTGCATTTTTTCTGCACAAATGTTAGAAAAGTGTTAGAAAACCCGTGCAAAAATTTTTTCAAAAAACCGCTGCCAAACCACTGCATAGAGTATTTTTGACTGCTGCACAGTTAAATAAGTCGTTTGTGTTCAGCATTATTCATTGTTTTATATATTCGTGAGACACGAGTGTATAAAAGAGGGAATAATATTACATTTGAGATTGATTTGGATAGTCGCACTTACACATAAATAAGCGTAGCTTGCACCACCTGTTGGGTTGTGTGAGCTATGCTTATATAGTAACAAACAAAGAAACACCCGCAACAGTGACTGACGTGACTGTTGCGAGTGTGATTTTATAATGGATACTATCGAAAAAAAGCCTTCAACATTTGCGTGTAAAATTTCGCATAACTGCGTTGTCGTCCTTTGAATCCGACTCCGTTGTATGGGTGTGGTGCCCAAAATCAAAGATTTTGACCGCACCTCAAGGATTCCTGCGTCCTTCGCCTTGTTCTGCGGATTTTTCTACCGTCATCTGTTTTATAATAGTATGACACTTCTATTTTCATGTTTTGTCATTGTTTTTCCTCCTTTAAGAATAGACAAAATATAGTAATTCTGTTATCATAAAAGAAGAATCCGAAATAATAAGGAGCATCCCGGATATGTATCAGAAATGCGAGAATAAACAAGTTACAGACTCCACGACGGAAAGCTCAAAAATCGTGCAATCCAAGGACATCAACGGTCGTAACAGATTGTTCGGCGGCAGGTTAATGGAATGGATCGACGAGGTCGCCGCGCTGACAGCCATGCGGCACTGTGGAGGGCCAGTCACTACCTGCGCAGTCGACAGCCTTGTATTTAAGCACGGTGCAAAGCTGAATCAGGTCGTTGTATTAACAGGAAAGGTCACCTATGTGGGCAATACCTCGCTCGAAGTGCGGGTCGATACTTACGTTGAGGAGGTTGAAACCGGTGAACGGTTTGCCATCAATCATGCATATCTGATTTTGGTTCACGTCAATGACGACGGAGAGCCTGTGCCAATCCGATACGGGCTCAACATTCAATCCGAAAGCGAACAAGCCGAATGGGACAGCGCGCTTATCAGAGCAAAGAGCAGAAAAGAACGCTACGCATACTGATTTGGATGAGTTCAAAATATGAGCAGAGAACAAACAGAACAAAGAATATGCGCGGTAATCTGTCAAAGCAACGGCATAAAAGCAAAAGAGATTGCCCGGCTGTTGAACCTCGACCGAAGTACGGTGAACCGCGTCCTTTATACATCGCCGCTTCTGAAAGACTTATGCTATCAAGATAACGATTACCGTTGGCACGGAATCATCCGACAGTCTATGCCGCATAATGGCTTGTACGAGTTTTCAGGTTACTACAGTAAGGTTTCGGATTTTCTGAAGCTGACGGAAGACAAGTGGATGGACGAGCTGATGAAGGGATGCCAAAGAATCGGGCGTAATCTCAACGATACAAGAGGTTTGCTCCATTCCTTCCGCGATTGCCGCAAGCAAATGATAAACCTCTTTGCAGACTTGCAGGATATGTTGGGTACCGCCTGTTTGGATTGGGAGATTGTTTTTGAGTTCCGATTGAAACGAGGACGGTATGTTCGTATTTACGCAGATGTACTTGTGATTACGGAAAACAAGGTGTTTTCCCTGGAATTTAGTGTGAAAACGACATAGAAGATAACCTCTGCAAAAAAGGGCGCAGCAAAGCA
>CAMVTS010000057.1 GCA_947170465.1 uncultured Clostridia bacterium | reverse complement strand
GAATGGCTGCTGCGCAACATGAATTTACTTCGTAATGAATTGTGCGCGGCACATGAATTGCGGCAAAGCCGCATGATGGCATTGCCTTATCGTCAAAAAAGTGGTATGATAAATAGAACTGAAAAAAAGGAGACGTTGTATTTGGCACGGGTAGTACCGCTGTTCAGCGGCAGCAAGGGAAATTGTTATTATATCGGCACCGCCGCCGAGGGCGTGCTGATTGACGCGGGGCGCAACTGCAAGCAGATTGAGCTTGCCATGGAAGCCAACGGGCTGAGCATGAAGAGCGTCGGCGCGGTGTTTGTCACCCATGAGCATATCGACCACTGCGCTGCTTTGAAGGTGCTGGTCAAGAAGCACCGCCTGCCGGTCTACGCCAGCCAGGGAACGCTCAGCGAGCTGCAATACCGCGACCGCCTGCCCGAAGGCGCGAAAACCGCCGTTATTACCGGTGATTTGGCGCTGGGAAATATGCGCGTCGAGCGCTTCAATACTTCTCATGACGCGGCGGAGAGCTGCTGTTACCGCGTGACGGCTCCCGACGGCAAGGTCTGCATGATCGCCACCGACCTCGGCTTTGTCTCCAATCCGATACGGGCGGCGCTTGCCGGCTGTCATTTTGTGGTGCTCGAATCCAATCACGACGTCGAAATGCTCAGGACGGGTCCCTATCCCTTTCCGCTCAAAAAGCGGATTCTCTCGGACTGCGGCCACCTTTCCAACGACGCCTGCGCTGTGGAGCTGGCGCAGCTTGTCAGCGGCGGCACCCTGCGGCTGATGCTCGGTCATCTAAGCGAGATGAACAACACACCGGCAGTCGCTTTGCGCACCTCTGTGGCGGAGCTGCAGCGCGCCGGCATGAAATATAAAGCGGACTACACGCTCGACGTCGCGCCGGGCATGCCAACCCGGAAAAGTGTGATATTCTAATGCAAAAGATTAACATCATCTGTATCGGAAAAATCAAGGAAAAATATTTTGCGGACGCGATTGCCGAGTACAGCAAGCGTCTCACCGCGTTCTGCAAGTTCAACATCACCGAATTGCCCGAGGAAAAGCTGCGCGGCGACAACGCGAGCGAAATCGCCGGCGTAATTGCCGCCGAGGGCAAGCGTATCGCGCAGAAAATCAGCCCTTCGGATTATGTGATAGCCATGTGCATCGAGGGCAAGCAGCTCTCCAGCGAGGAGCTGTCAGAGGCGCTGCAGAGCCTCGCTGTTATCGGCAGAAGCACCATCGATTTTGTGATAGGTGGCAGCTACGGATTGAGCGACGAGGTCAAGAAGCGCGCCGATTTGCGTCTGTCCATGAGCCGCATGACCTTTCCGCACACGATGGCGCGCATGATACTCAGCGAACAGATTTACAGAGCCTGCGAAATCGCGGCAAACGGGAAGTATCATAAGTAGTGGTAAGTGATTAGTGGTAAGTGGCTAGTGGTTAATCTCAAACGTTTCCTTGAGATTGTAGTGACAGGGCTTGTCCCTGTCAGCACGCGGAACCTGTCCTCTTATACTGACTTTCAAATACGAACGCCAAACGTATGCCGGGAGACCGCGAGGGTCTCCCCTACAGATTCTGTCATAAAAAATATCAAACTAAACCGTGGGGGACGGCATCCCTTGAGGCGTTGTCCAAATCTTTGATTTGGGTAACAACACCCATGCAAAGCTGACGTCCCGAAATGCCAGACGTTTGGTGCAGCGGGACGTGTAGGAACCCGTCCCCTGCTTATCACTTGTCACTTACCACTTACCACTATCCCATACCACTGAAAAGAAGGAGTTCCTATGGCACTTGACGGCATTTTTCTCAGACATATTCTGCGTGAAATCGAGGACGAAGCCCTCGGCTCGCGCGTCAATCAGATATATCAGCCCAACCGCGACGAGCTGGTGCTGGTGCTGCGCACCTTCAGCGGCAGCAAAAAGCTCCTGCTTTCGGCAAGAGCCAATTCGCCGCGCGTGAATTTCTGCGCCGAAACGCCCGAGAATCCGGCGCAGCCGCCCATGTTCTGCATGCTCCTGCGCAAGCGTCTCGGCGGCGGCAAATTGATTGCCGTCCGTCAACAGGACTGCGACCGCGTGCTGTTTCTCGACTTTTCCTGTGTCAACGAGCTCGGCGATACGGTGTATCTCACGATTGCCTGTGAAATCATGGGCATGTACAGCAATATCATCGTCCTCAACCGCGACACCGGCGTGATTCTCGATTCGCTCAAGCGCGTCGATTTGACCGTCAGCAGCAAGCGCCTGATTCTGCCCAATATCAAATACGAACTGCCCGAAGCGCAGGACAAGTGCAGTCTTTTGACTGCCTCTCCGGAGAAGATTGTGGAGAAAATCCAAAGCCTTCCGGCGGAAATGCCGCTGTGCAAGGCGGTGCTCAACACCGTGCAGGGCATTTCGCCGATTATCAGCCGCGAGGTGGAATACCGCGTCTGCGAAGGCGCTACCAACCGTGCCGGCGAGCTGATTATGAGCCGCCTGACGGACGAGCTGGCAAAGCTGAAGGAGCTCACCGAAGCATGCTCCGGCAAGCCCTGCACCGTCTACCGCGAGGACGGCAAGCCGATGGACGTTTCGTTCATGCCCGTCGGGCAGTACGGCGGCTTTTTCCGCGTGACGCAGGCGGACAGCTTCAACGCGGCGATAGACAATTTCTACGACGAGCGCGACCGTCAGGAGCGCATGCGCGTCAAGACGCACAGCCTGATCAAATTACTCACCAATCTCCGCGACCGCACGGCGCGCAAGCTGCAAAAGCAGCACACCGAGCTGCGCCAGTGCGCCGACCGTGAGCAGCTGCGAATCCGCGGCGATTTGCTCCAGGCAAATCTCTACCGGATTCCGCGCGGCGCGAGCTTTGCCGACGTGGAGAATTACTACGATGAAAACGGCGCGACCCTGCGGATTAAGCTGAATCCGGCGATTTCTCCGGCGGCGAACGCCCAGAAATATTACAAGGACTACCAGAAGGCGAAGAACGCCGAAATCTTCCTGACCGAGCAGATTCAGAAGGGCGAACAGGAGCTTGCGTATCTCGATTCCGTCCTCGACACCGTCAGCCGCGCCGAGACCGAGCGCGAGCTGGCGCAAATCCGCGAGGAGCTGACCGAGCAGGGCTATCTGCGCAAGCCCAAGGGCAAGCAGGCGAAGCAGAGCGCCCTGCCTCCTTTGGAATTTACTTCCTCGGACGGCTTCACGATTCTGGTCGGCAGAAACAACCGCCAGAACGACCGTCTGACCTTAAAAACGGCGGCGAAAAACGATATGTGGCTTCACACCAAGGAAATCCACGGATCTCATGTGATTATCGTCTCCGGCGGCAGAGACATTTCCGAGACTGCGATTCTGGAAGCTGCGCGTCTGGCCGCCTACCACAGCAAGGCGCGCCACAGCACCAACGTCCCGGTGGATTACACCCTTGTCCGCCACGTCAGTAAGCCCGCCGGCGCCAAGCCCGGCATGGTGATTTATGTGAATAACCGGACAGTATATGTGGATCCGTCGGATAATTGCGCCACTGACAACTGACAACTCACAACGAAAACTCTTTACAACACTGAAAAATTGTAGTATAATAAAGTTTAACCGCAAAGCGGCTATCACGGGCGAGGAGGTTCAACACATGATTAGCGGTGCTGAAATAATGGTAAAGTGTCTGGAGGCTGAGGGCGTCAAGGTCATCTTCGGCTATCCCGGCGCGACGATATGTCCTTTCTATGACAAAGTAATGGATTCGGACATCAAGCACGTCCTTGTCCGTCAGGAGCAGAATGCCGCTCACATGGCGAGCGGTTACGCGCGCTGCAGCGCCAGCGGCAAGCCCGGCGTTTGCGTCGCGACCTCCGGACCCGGCGCGACCAACCTGATTACCGGTATCGCCACGGCGTATACGGATTCCATTCCGCTGATTGCCATCACCGGTCAGGTGCGCAGCGATTTGCTCGGCAGAGACGTGTTCCAGGAGGCGGACATCACCGGCGCCTGCGAGCCGTTTGTCAAGCATAGCTACATTGTCAAGCACACCGAGGATTTGCCGCGCGTGTTCAAGGAAGCCTTCCATATCGCTTCCACCGGACGCAAGGGTCCCGTATTAATCGACATTCCCATGGATATCCAGGAGAACGAAATCGAAGAATTTGTCTATCCGGATTCCGTCAATATCGTCGGCTACAAGCCCAACACCAAGGGTCACGCGATTCAGGTGAAGCGCGCTGTGGAGGCGATTAAAAAGAGCAGACGTCCCGTGATTGTTTCCGGCGGCGGCGTACTGCTGTCGGGTGTCAAGCCCAAATTTCAGGCGTTTGCCGACATGACCGGCATTCCCGTTATCTCGACCATGATGGGTATCGGCGTGATGCCCAGCGAGCATGAACTCTATCTCGGCATGCTCGGCACCCATGGCAAGACTGTCGCCAACCGCGCTCTGCACGACGCGGACTTGGTGATTGTCTGCGGCGCAAGACTCGGTGACAGAGCCGTTGCGGCGCCTCACCAGATGAGCGAAAATACCTTGGTCATTCATATCGACATTGACCCGGCGGAAATCGGCAAGAACGTCAAGACCGAAATCCCGATTGTCGGCGACATGAAGAACGTCATGAACATGCTCATTGACACCATCGGCGACTACAAGGTGCCGACCCAGTGGCAGGAGACCGTCAAGACCTGGAAGAAGGACTTCCTGCGCGTGCCGCCTGTCTTTGAGGGCTTTGTCGAGCCGCGCACACTGGTGGCGCATTTAAGCTCCATGCTCCGTTCCAAGGCGATTCTCGTCGCGGACGTCGGTCAGAACCAGATCTGGTGTGCCAACAACTTCCGGATTCGCGAGGGACGTTTCCTCACCACCGGCGGCATGGGCACCATGGGCTATTCCATTCCGGCTTCTGTCGGCGCGAAGATGGCGCGTCCCAACCGCGACGTCGTGGTCGTCTGCGGCGACGGCAGCTTCCAGATGAGCATGAACGAGCTGGCTACCATCGTCGGCAACGACCTTGCCATCAAGATTATCATCATGCGCAACCACCGTTTGGGTATGGTGCGCGAGCTGCAGGATAAGAATTACAACTGCCGCCACAGTGCCACCATTCTCCGGGGCGACCCGGATTTCCTCAAAATCGCCGAGGCGTACGGTATCGACCACGCCGAGGCCAATTCCAATGAGGAAGCTGAGGAGATTATCAAGGAAATGGTCAAGTCGGACAAGCCCTTTATCCTTGTCTGCAACGTCTATCCCGACACTCCGTCAATTTAAGGAGGAACACGCATGCAGTATACATTATCTATTCTCGTAGAAAACCACGCGGGCGTCCTCTCCAAGATTTCCGGATTGTTCTCGCGCAGGGGCTTCAATATTGATTCGCTCGCCGTCGGCGTGACGAACGACCCCAAGGTTTCGCGCATTACCATTGTTGCCAACGGCGACGAATACGTGGTTGAGCAGCTCGAAAAGCAGCTCAACAAGGTGATTCCGGTCATCAAGGTCAAGCGGCTCAGTGAAGGCGATTTCATCAGCCGCGAGCTGATTCTCATCAAGGTGCACTGCGCCGCCTCCAAACGCGCTGAAATCATCAAGACCGCCGAAATCATGCAGGCGAAAATCGTCGACGCGGCTCCCAGCTGCGTCACTGTTGAGTACTGCGAATGTGCTTCGCGCGTCAATACCCTGATTGACATGCTCAAGCCCTACGGTATCCGCGAAATCGTCCGCACCGGCACAATTGCCATCGACCGCGGCAATTCCGCCGTATCGGTGTAAGCAACCGCTTTCAATAAATATTCATATAAACCGCCGCACCTGCGGCAAGGAGGAATTTCAAATGAAAGACTACAGAGAAAACATGAAGGCACCCATTTATTATCAGTCCGATTGTAACCTGTCTCTCCTCGACGGCAAGACCATCGCTATCATCGGCTATGGCAGCCAGGGTCACGCTCACGCGCTGAACCTCAAGGAGTCCGGCTGCAATGTTATTATCGGACTTTACAAGGGCAGCAAGTCCTGGGCAAAGGCTGAGGCACAGGGCTTTGAGGTTTACACCGCTGCCGAGGCTGCCAAGAAGGCTGACATCATCATGATTCTCATTAACGATGAGAAGCAGGCTGCTATGTACAAGAAGGACATCGAGCCCAACCTCGAGGCTGGCAACATGCTGATGTTCGCTCACGGATTTGCCATTCACTTCGGTCAGATTGTTCCCCCGGCTGACGTTGACGTCACCATGATTGCGCCCAAGGGTCCCGGACACACTGTTCGTTCCGAGTATCAGGCTGGCAAGGGCGTTCCCTGCCTCGTCGCGGTTGCACAGGACGCTACCGGTCAGGCGAAGGACCTCGCGCTGGCTTACGCGCTCGGTATCGGCGGCGCAAGAGCCGGCGTTCTCGAGACCAACTTCAGAACCGAGACAGAAACCGACCTCTTCGGTGAGCAGGCTGTTCTCTGCGGCGGCGTTTGCGCGCTCATGCAGGCTGGCTTTGAGACGCTCTGCGAGGCTGGTTACGACCCCAGAAACGCTTACTTCGAGTGCATTCACGAGATGAAGCTCATTGTTGACCTGATTTATCAGTCCGGTTTCGCCGGTATGAGATATTCCATCTCCAACACTGCTGAGTACGGCGACTACATCACCGGTCCCAAGATTATCACCGAGGACACCAAGAAGGCAATGAAAAAGGTGCTCGCTGACATTCAGGACGGTTCCTTTGCTAAGGAATTCCTGCTCGACATGTCTCCCGCAGGCGGTCAGGCTCACTTCCGCGCCATGAGAAAGCTCGCTGCCGAGTCTCCTGCCGAGGTTATCGGTACCGAAGTAAGAAAGCTCTACAGCTGGTCTGACGAGGATAAGCTCATCAACAACTGATTCCAGAAATCTTTCAGGCTGGTTCAAAACAATCGCTGATAACAAAGATACTGTAGGGTTCCGTCTTGACGGAACCGGGACTGTGCGCAAACGAATGGTTGTGCGCGGCGGTTTGGTCAAGACCAAACCCTACTGAGAATATTCTTTATACGGCGTTTGGTTTTGAACCGGCTGCTTTTTATCATTAAGGAGACCTCATGGAAAACTCTCTTTTGCAGCGCATCAACGAGCTGGCGCGCAAGAAGCGCGAGACCGGTCTGACTGCGGAGGAACAGGCGGAGCAGAAGAAGCTCTACAAAATCTACCTCGGCGAAATCCGTCAGCAGTTCAGTGCCACGCTCGACACCGTGAGCGTAGAGGAACAGGACGGCAGCGTCGTCCCGTTCAAAGAAGCGTTCAATAAAAAAGATTAAACAAAGGGTTCGGTTAAGTGCACAAGACCGAACCCTTTGCTTGTATGACGGGCATATCAATGCTCTGTGGTGAAAGTCCACCGAGGCGTAGTTACCGACGAACTCAAAAGCGACTCCCAAGGTTAGTATCGTGAGGTACAGGCGAGAAGAAAGGATAGCGAAATCGTAGCCTGACGAAGCACGAACTGCAAGCACTTGCAAGAGCGTTTGCTGATGACATTATTGCTTTCTTTGAATCCGAAGAAGGACAAAATGAATATGAAGAATGGTTACAACAGAAGAAAGACAATAAGAAGGCAGCGTAAAAAACAAAACCCATCTCCAACAGGGAGAAGGTTCGGATTATCTTCGCTTGTCCTAAGTGTATAAAAAAGAGTTTTTCGGCGGATTTGCGTCAGGGACTTGAACTTACGAAATATTATAACTTTTTAAGAAACAACTGAATTTTCTCCGCTTTGCGGAATAATGGCTCGACAAAACAAACCGCGACAAATCATCCGGGGGTGTTTTGTCGATGCCAAGTTTTAACAGTCTTAACAGCTATTGATTTCTGTTTTTTTGAATGAAAACAACTAACAGTAGGATACTTAGAAGAAGCAGACTCCAAAGGACGATTTTTTTATTTTGCAAATCGCCTGTTTGCACCGTGCTGTCATCCGCTGTCGCATTCGTAGGCTCTGTAGAAGAGGTTGGATCTGTAAAGTCAGGCTCGGGCGGATTTGTTGTGGCGCTTTCGGGAACAATTTCAGCGACAACTAAGGTATCGCCCTCGGTTCTGCTCAGTTCTCCTTTTTCTGCGGCATACACAACAAACAATCCGCCGATGGAAAAAATCAAACAAAGCACGAGCAGCATGACTGACACTCTGCGAAAACTGTTCACAAAAGCACCTCCCATCGAGTTATTTGCACTATGATTACTTTACGATCAGATCCAGCGCCGACCGCACGGAATTGAGCTTGGTATCGGGTTTATTCAAATCAACAATTTGATACAGCACATAAGCGTCGTATTTACCTTTTTTAAGCGTTTCATTCAACGGGATACTTTTGATACCCTGACCGGGCTTTAAAAGCGGAGATCGGTAGAGCTGTTTATCATCTACAATTAAAGTCGCGTATAAACCTACCGTATTTTCCGAGGGATTTCCAATCGAAAGCGTCAGTGTAGTGTCCCCTGCTTTCATTTCCGCATTGCCGTAGCCGGGAATGATCGCGTCATCCACGCCGCGGGTTGGCTCATTATCGATGTTGGGATTCCAATTATCGACGATTTCACCGCCAACACCGGCAGAATCGGGCGCAGTCACTTCCTTTGGCTGATTGCTTATGATATAGACTGTCACCAAGGCTCCGGCAAGAAGAATCACCGTGGCGATCAATAGGATAATTATCACCTTGTGTTTTTTATTCTTTTCCATCTTTCCACCTCATATACTATTTTGATACTGCCGTGGCATTCAAAAATGCAAATCCTCTTTTGAATTTTTGAATACCGCGGTAATCAGCATACTGCCCCGACGGGAAACCGTCGGGGTATGCTGATTAGTTTTGATTACGGAGCAGCAACAGTCGCTCTGCTGTAGAATTCGATTGTGCCTGTGTAAACACCTGCATATTCATCAGTAAGCTTGTCGCTAAGCTGTGACATCGGCAGACTGAGGGTGCAGTTGTAGGTTTCACCGATGGTGGTAAGACCGTCAACAATGCCGTAATAGTTGTAATTATTGTCTTCGGGAGTGGTCTCGGTCAGCACGGACGCACCTGTTTCGTTAAGATAATCGTAACCGAGAACCAGACCTGTCGTTTCGTTCTCCAGCTTGAAGAACTTAGTGCTCAAGGTAGTGTCAGTAATAGCGGCAGCGTCGGTTGTGTCTCTTACAGCAACATAGACGCTCTCAACGGAAGCGGACTTGTCAATCAGCTCAATGTCGAACGCTTGTGTGTCGGCATCGCCTGCCACGTTATTCAGGATACCGAAATCAACCTTTGTCGGTACCGCGACTTCATACCATACCTCGCCCGGCGCCTTGATCTCAGCGGTAACCTCTGTGTCCCGATCACCGGTCGGATTATCCTGTGTGAGCGAGTAGGTGTCTGCGGCGGATACGGAGATAGCAGAGCCAACCATCAAAACGCCTGTCAGTACAATTGCCAATAACTGTTTAACTTTCATTTTGAAAAGTCCTTTCTGCCCTTTTGGGCTATGTTTTATTTTACTTCTCCCTATGAAACATCTCACAGGGAGAAGATTTTTGAACTGTTACTCGTCTTTGCGGCGTTTAGAAACAAATGTGCCTATTATCAAAGCGGACATTGCAAGAATGATCAAAGTAACTATCGCAACAGAGGAAGCGCCTGTTTGAACTGCGTCCCCGGGTGCAGAGGAACCGCCCGTGGTTGTACCGCCTGTGGTCGTACTGCTCGTACCGCCTGTTGCACTATCCTTAGTGGAAGAATTCGCGTCCGTAGCCCTTTCTGTGGGTGTTTCGGTAGTCTTTTCCGTAGGATCTGTGGGCTGTTCTGTAGGAGCGGTTGTTTCCTCTGTGGACTGTTCTGTAGGTTTCTCAGTCGGGACTTCCTGCTTTGTCTGAACGGCAAATACCTGCATGAGCGCCGGAAGCTTATAAACTGCTACGCCGTTCTCATAAGATACAGGCTCAAACGTCTGCGCTGCTCCGTCTGCATCAATTCCCATCAAAACTGCGTCCGCATCGGAAACCGGCAGGGATATTTCAACATCTTCACCGTTCATCCAGATTCCCGACGGAAGCTCTATTCCGTTGCCGTCGGTTACTGCGATATAGAACAGCTTTGTACTGTCGGCGGACAAGGAAAGCTTGTCAAGAATCGTTGCGTAATGCTCGTTTTCGCTTGTCAGCTCGGAATAAATCAGATGTGCGCTTTGGTGCATCGTGCCTCTCAGGTTCATGCTTTCCGTATTCTCAACGGTTGTACTCTTGAGTTTGGAGAAGTCACCCTTGATAACAGGATATTTGTGGTTAAGGTTCGCATTGATCAGCCAGTTCAGAGGGATACTGTGTCCGTTTGCATTGTATGTATCCTCGGTGACGTTGTTCAGCGTTTCATCAAAGTGATTGTTGACGTTATTCATTCCGCTGACAACAGATGAGCCCTGTGCGCTGCCTTCAGCTGCTGCGGGAGTTGTATTCGTCTGAGAAAATACATTGGCGAACGTACCCTCGTTGCTTCCTGCAATACTGCCCTTGACGCCTTCGCCGCTGACTGCGTGAGAGTTGTAGGAGGCTTCGATCGTTCCGCTGTTTTGACCCGCGATTCCGCCGGCATAGGCTGTTCCGCTGATATCGACGTTGTTCGCGCCGGCGTAGATGGTGCCGTGATTCTGTCCCGCAATACCGCCGACAGTGCCGCCGCTGAGAAGTCCCTCGTTGCGGCTTCCGACGATAATTCCATTGTTGACTGCCGCGATACCGCCGCAAATATCGGCAGAAAATTCGCTGTTGTAATCGGAAGCGGTGATTTTTTTCGTCACGCCCTTGACCGTGACCTTCACAGTGACGGCGGAGGTGTGGTTGCCGTTAATGCAGTCGGAGATCACGCCGTTGTTGACATTGGCGATACCGCCCATCGTGTCATGCTGTGCGTTCGTATCCGCTGATTTTACGTCAAACATGTTGAGGTCGTGAACAAAACCGTTTTCACCAATCGTGTTGAAGAGTGAATCGTCTGAAACACGCAGGCTGACAATGCAATAGCCGTCGCCATCGAACTCGCCGTTAAAGGGCTGAGATTCGGAACCGATACCGGTTGTCCAGTTAAGGTCGCCGCCCTCAGGCATAATATTAGCCGTGAGCTTGTAGCTCTTGTTGCCGTACTCGGCGTAGTTGCTGTTGATCAGGTCGCGTACCTGACAAAGCTCTGCGTAGCTCGCTATCTCAAAGATGTTATCATCGACAGGCTCGGTAGGCGCTTCTGTGGGAGCCTCTGTCGGCGCCTCGGTAGGCGCCTCGGTGGGCTTTTCAGCCACGACCGTCACGGTGCATTTATCATATATGCTCGGATTGGATTTCAGACGCGCCGTGATGGTTGCCGTGCCCTCGGCGATACCGGTGATCACGCCGTCGGCGGTTACCGTCGCGATGCTCTCGTCGGAGGAATACAGATCCATGTCGCTGATGTCGTAATTCTTTGACGGAGTTATGATCATGGGCGTGAGGTCTATGTCGATAATGATGACCTCGGATGTATTGCCGATTTGAATTTCGGATGGATTAGCGATCGCTCTGAACTCCTTGAGCGGATTGAAACCGGAGTTTTCAAAGACGGCTGTTACGGTGGCGTTCTTATCCGGCATCGTGAACGCGTAGGTGCTGTCGCCGGAGACATAGCTGAAGCTGACGGTGCCGTCCTCGGTGGTGACAACGACGTTTCCGTCATAGCCGCCGTCGGGCGTTACCGTGAACGATACGGTGCTGCCGGAGGTGAAGTATGCTTCGGAAGATCCGGCGTGTTTTTCATCGGCAAAATCAACTTTGCCGTGGTCGCCGCCGACAAGCTTTACCTTCGGGAGTACAGCGGTCTTTGCTTCGACCGTGACGCTCTCGTCGGGCATGATGAACGAATAAACGCCGTTCTGCCCGGTCAATTCTATCTGATCGCCGCTCGTCGTGAACGCCTTGACGGAGTCGAGACCGTACTGTTCAGAGGTCGAATCGACCTTGAAGCGAACCTCCGTGCCCTGTCCGAACAATGCTGCGGAGAGATCGGTCTCCGGCTCGCCTTCGCCTGCGATAAATTGGATGTTAGCGCCTTCGTCGGCTGTCAGATAAACGACGTTGTAATAGGTGACAAGATCGCTGGACGAAGCATAGGTGTGGGCGTCGTCGGTATACATGGCGAAGAAACCGTAGTTTGAATCACTTGCGGCAGCCCTGTCGGAGAAGGTGTAGAACGCCATGCCGTTATTGACTTCAACAGTCGCCTGTTCGTCGACCGCGATCGCGCCCTCGCCGTTCCTCCTGTAGAGGAAGAAGGTCACCTTGCCCTGTTGTACGGGATCGCCGTTTGCGTCGGTGACGGTGGCGGTTGCGTCCTTGGCATTGGTCATTTTAAGATCGGTAGAGGTCTTGATCGGCTCGTTCTCGGAGATAATAAGCTGAGCGGAACGTGATACCGCCTGACTGCGGGCGGTTCCCAAGCCCTCTTCTACGGCGATGACCCTGAAGATCGCACCGCTCATTTCCTCAGCGTTGCCGGCGTTCAGAGCGACAGAAAGCGTATCGGTCTTTGTGCCGGAGAAAGCAGTCGGATTGCTCGCGGTCTTGTCAGATAGGTTGACCCACTGTGAAACGCTGCCCTCCGTGCCGCTCTCCTCTAACTTCTGCCACTGATAGCTGATAACGTGGTCTTTGGAGGCGGGTACCGCGGATGCGTCAAAGGTCACGGTCGTGCCGTTGTTGGCGTCTGCCTCTTTGACGTACGCGTTGGCGGGATGTTTCACGAAGCTCGGACCGCTGTCCTCGAGCGGGAGGGTCGTGCCCTGCGCCTCGCTGCTGCATACGCTGTAGGTGCCGTCGTAGATACTGCGCACCTTGTAGGCGTAGGTCGTCTCGGGATCTAAGTTGGTAGCGAGGAAGGAGGAGGCAGTCGCGTCTACCGTACCGACAGATACGAAGTTATCTTCCTTCGCTCTGACGTTCCGCTGGAGTATCTCGTACTGAGATACGGGGCGCTCGGGGGTACCGACATTCTTCCATGTGACGTTCAGCGCCGAGGCGGATACGGTATTGACATGGATATTGTCGGGGATCGCGGGAGCGATGTGACCTTGGTTCAGCGGCGTGACGGCATAGGTCAGCATAAAGGGTGTATCGCCGTTGGAAAGAGGGAGCGACTTGAGCACCACGGGAACGACGTTAAAGTCGTATTTGTTTCCGGGCACCTCGCTATTGTTGCCGTCCTTGGTGTAGTCATCCCAGTTGCAGACCTGCACGCCGAAGCTCTTGCCGGTGATGGTGGAATCGGAGTAAACGGTATTCTCCTCGCGTTCACCGCTGTAGCCGCCGGATGCTTCTATCTCCCCGACAAAAAGGTCGATTTCGCCGGTGGCGCCGGCTGTTCCGCCGATGTCATAGCCCGTAGAGGAGCCGCTGGTGATCGTTTGTTCAAATTCGATCTCGATCTCCGCGTCGCTGTCCGCGTTGGAGTTGACGGTCACGGGGTACTTGGACACAAAGAGCATTTCGGTTTCTTTTTTATTTCCGTCAAGATCGCTGTACTCCTGCTGCGTCGCGTAGTTATGGATATGTTCCTTATCTGCGGGATAGCTGTAAGCGTCGCCGATCACGGCGGAGTTGTACTTAGACATATCGATCTTGCCGAGTTTCTCCTGTGAGCCGCCCGCATCGTAATAATCCTGGACTTTGTCGTTGAATTTGTTGACTTCGATCGAGGAATATGTCTGTCCGTAATTGACGTGGTTGAGCCAAGGCGTCGTATAAGCCTTGGAAAGCTGACCGACAGCAGGTACCTTGTCGGGGCTGTCATAGCCGTATGCCTCATAGTTCTCTGCCATGTACGCATGCTCTGCCGCAGTGACGATATGCTCGGGGAAATAGACTTCATACAGATAGTGACCAATCGCCGTTGCGCTGAGTACCGCGGTGTCGCTGCCGGCATGGCTGTTGATCGTCAGGCTGCCGGAGACCGCGTATTCCTTGCCGTCCTGATTGCCGTGATTTTTATGTCCTTCGACAGAGCCTGCTATACCGATGTTTCCGCCGATATTAAAGAGCTCGAAGCCCAGGACAGCAGACACCTCGAAAAAGCCGCCGTTGGAGTGGACGACCTCATGCTCCTTGCCGGAGCTCTTGCCGGAGCTGATGGTAAAGGAGCTTTGTCCCGTGCCGTCGCCGTAGGTGAGCTCCTCCCAGTAGGGAACGCTCTGGAGAATTGCCTCTACGGTGATATCGGACCAGCCGACGCTCTTGTCGGTGCACCTGACGGTAGCGCCGTATCCGGAACACTGCAGAGGAGCGGCGGTACAGAAGTCACCGTCGTCATCCTCGTTCACTCTTGTCCAGCTGTCGTTGAAGTTGTCAGTCAAATGAACGTCGTCTGATGTGGCGTCTGCACCATCCACCTTGCCGGCGTTGTTGGTATTAATAATGGTATGCGTATGAAAATAGTCATGGTCAGCCCTGCCCGCGTCGGTATCGCCGGCTAAGACAAAGAGCTGCTCCTGCATATAATTGCCGTCGATGCCTCTCATGGCGAACGCCTTGACGATGAATGGGTCGTCGTCGTTGTTGTCGCCCAGAGGCATTTCCCATTTTTCTGCCAATGCGTCATCGTCGCTCCATTTGAAAACCTTTCCGCCGAGGAAAAGGAACTCGGGCGCGTTGGCGCTGTTGATGAAGTTGACAGCCGCAATCGCTATGGGGTTGGTGAGCCGGCGGTCTTCCATCTTACACAGACCGTTTGAGTGGCGGCTCGCCGTTTTATGGTCGCCGCGCTCATATTTGTTTTCTTCTGTGTTGTATTTGATAATCTGAACAAGGTTGGTATCACCGTTCAGACCGCCCTGTGCGGTGTTGTATTTTGACGGATCATTGCCGAGACCATCGTTCTTGTAGCCGCCGACGATCAGCGTCTGTTCGCCGTCGCCGTAGAGGTCGCCGTCGGTCGCACTCGCGTATCTCATTCTGTATGCGCCGTTGTCGTAGGTGAGGTCGTCGGAGTAGACCTCCCTGAGTGATGAGCCGTCGTAGTCGAGGATCGCCATGCACGAACGGTTGTCATAGCCGTCGTAGCGCATCGGCAGACTCGCGTTGAATACGATATGATCCTCACCGGAGATGGAAGTCGTCGAAAGGCTGACAATCGGATAGCCGTAGTCGGGGAGCTTGTTGCCGTCGGTTTTATAGACGAGCCGCCTGCCCTTGCCGCCCGATACTTCCTCGAGGCGGAAGCTCGCAACCGCTTTGAGAGAACCGTTCGCGTACTTGAGCAGATAAAAGGTCGGATGCTCGGTGGGGACATAGACCGCCAGCTCCTCGCTGCCGTCTCCGTCAAAATCGCCTGCGGTCAGCGCCATATAGCCCATGGTCTCGTTGGGCTCAAGATCGGATATTGTTGCGCCTCCGGTGACATCCGTTTTCCATTCAGCCAGCTTTGTGTACTTATCATTCGAGGCGTATTTCTGGGGATCATAGAGCTCGACGTACATCGGGCGTGATAATCTCAGCACAGCGATTTCGTCAAAGCCGTCGCCGTTGACATCGATACCCTCCATATTCTGTTCCTGGGCATATTCTATACCACTGTCGAATTTGCTGTTGCTATAGATCTCTTTGTTTTTGACAAGGTTGAAGCCCTTGTCGGTGTTGTCTTGGATGTTGTCGCTTCTGTAAACGTTAAACACCGCGTTGTCCTGACCGGTACCGTTATGATACATACCGAGGCTCATCAGACCGGGCAGCTTTGTGTAGGAGCCGATCTCGCTCTCGGGAGAGCTGGTGAACGTCTCGGGCGTCGTTTTGGTATTCAGACCAAACGCCGCGTACTGATCCTCGGTCATCGAATCCAGGCGGTAAAACTCTTTACCGTCTTTACCTGTGATCTTCTCGCCCTTGAGCCCGTCGTCTCCGGTCTGTGTCAGCTCCGTTACCCTGCCGATGAGCGTCTGTATTCCTGCCGCCATGACCGGAACAGCCATGGTGATCAGCACACAGAGAGCGAGAATCAGAGATATTGTGGATTTTGTAATCCTGTTGAATCCATGCTTCAATGAAATACACTCCTTTATAAGTCTCTTTTGTATCTATGTAAACGCTCGTATGAGCTCATTATTGTTACGAGTTGAACGGAATAACCTGTCTTGCCTCTTTATCGTCGATGAAGTCGTTCGTCAGCGTGCCTTCGTCCGCTCCGTTTTGCGCGCGGTGTTAAAAAGCAATTCCAAATTTGAAATTATTGCATTATATGATCAAATCGGCTTGATCGATGACGGTAGAACCGAAACAAACAACGCAGCTATCCGCGTCACAGACAAGCGAGATGAAACAGTTTTCCCGAAAAAATCCTACGTTCCCTCATCTTTGTTTTCAACACCATTAATATAGCACTTTCAGTCAATAAACACAAGTCTTTCACAAAAAGAATCAAAATTTTATTGATTCTTTTTGCGCATTTGAACGCGGGAGTGGCGGTAAAGCTTCCGGCAAGTTATCAGTGCGCGGATCGGATGCAACGTCACGTTGCCGCCTTCGAGTTCCTGCCCCCCTAATAGGGGAACTGAGGGGATCTGGGCAAAGCCGTACCCCTGCTGGCGCGTCATCATAGGAATAATGCAAGATTATTTTCAGCGGATTTGCGTCAGGGATTTGAACCGCCGAAATTATTTTGATTTTTTGGCGGTTTTCAATGAAGCAATTAATATTCTTTTAATCTCCAAGCAATCATTAGCGTTCATCGTCCCCAATTTTAATGAATAAAGAATAGTGAATAATGAATAATACACCAGAAACGCTTTAAGGTTTATCTGATTATTAATTATTCACTATTCATTATTCACTATTCATTGAGCCTCACGTCGGTGAGGCGTTTCTGGTGCACCATCAGTATGTTTCAGCTTGCGAGAACTTCGTGCTCGCTTGCTGCGG
>CAMVTS010000056.1 GCA_947170465.1 uncultured Clostridia bacterium | reverse complement strand
CGATAATAGGCATTGTGCCACCTTCCCCTCGGGGGAAGGCTTTCTCTTTGTCAAAAGTTGTCCTGTAAAAACAATGTCCGGGCTTTTTCTAAAGCTGCCGTCAGATGAACCTGTCTGCACGGAGAAAGCGCCCACCGGCGCCTAGCCGCCGAAGAAAAGATGCTCGATTAATATTTTAATACCCATCACAATCAGAACGATACCGCCGGCAAGCTCCGCCTTTGACTTGTATTTCATGCCAAAGACGCTGCCGATTTTCACGCCGGCAAAGGAAAAAAGAAAGGTCGTCGCGCCGATAAAGGACACCGCCGGCACAATCGCCACGTCGAGAAAGGCGAAGGTCACGCCGACAGCCAGCGCGTCAATGCTGGTAGCGACCGCAAGCGGCAGCATGGCTCTTGGGGAAAAGGAAGCGCTGACGTTTTCCTCTTCGTTTTTGAGCGCCTCGCGAATCATGTTCGCGCCGATTAAGCCGAGAAGCGCGAAGGCAATCCAGTGGTCAATGTTTTTGATCAGGCTTTCAAACTGCCTGCCCAGCAGCCAGCCAATGACCGGCATGAGCGCCTGAAACGCGCCGAAATACGCGCCGCATATCAGTCCGTGACGGGGCTTGAGCGTCTGCACCGACAAGCCCTTGCAGACAGACACCGCGAACGCGTCCATGGACAAGCCTACGGCGAGAATAAACAGTTCAATATAGGACATAAAATACCTCTTAAAAAACCAGCTGCACCAATATCATATAGAACGCCACGCCGGCGAAAACGCTGATAAGCGTGTTGCGCTTCCACACGTGGAGTCCGACGACCAAAGCGCCTGCGAGCAGTTCGGGAATACAGTAGGGATAGGCGAGCAGCGACTTGCCCTTGAAGCAGTACACCACCAGCATACCTATTACAGCATACGGCAGGACAGTGCCCAAATATGTTATGACGCGCGGTCTTTTTCTGCCTTCGGGAAAGAGAATAAACGGCGAAAAGCGGATAAACGCCGTCACAGCCGCCATGACCGCAATCAGAATCAGCGAGTAGCCGGTGTCAATCATCTGTCGTCACCTCCGCGTTTTCTCCGGTCTTGTCGAGCTTTTTGCGGAAAATCACCAGCTCCAGCGCAATCAGCGCCATTGCCGGAATGATGAAGAAATCCGCGCCGAAAATCACCAGACACACCACGGTTGTCACCACGCCGAGAATCGCCGGAAGGTGTTCCTTGGTGCTCAGCCATTGCTCCACCATGATGACGATGAACAGCGCGGTCATGGCGTAGTCAATACCCTCGTTGGAGAAGGGCAGTACGCCGCCGATGACGGCTCCCAGGGTGCAGCCGGTAATCCAGTAGCAGTGATTGAGCGCGGTGAGAAAGAAATAGTATTTCCGTTTGTCAATCGTCTCGTCGAGCTGTGCCGAGCAGACGATGGAATAGGTCTCGTCGGTCAGCCCGAAGATGAGATAGGGCTTGACGGGACCCATGCCCTTGTATTTGTCCAGCATGGAAAAGCCGTAGAAGAAATGGCGCGCGTTGATAATCAGCGTCATGACGGCGGTGGTGAGAATGGTCGCGCCGCTTGCGAGAAAATCCACGCCGGCGTACTGTCCGGAGCCGGCAAACATCGTGCAGCTCATGAGAATCGCCCACCAGAAGCTGTAGCCCTTGCTCTGCAAAAGCACGCCAAAGCCGAAGCCGAGCGCCAGATAACCGGCGAGAATCGGCAGGCTGTCGCGAAAAGCGCGTAAAAAGGTCTTTTTTGTCATAAATGCTACTTCCTAAAACTGAAATTCTTCCGGTCGGTTGACGCGAAAATGACGGCGGTTGACACTAATCACGCCTTCCTTGCGCAGCTCGCTCAGAGAGCGCGAAAGCGAGGCTCTGTCCACCGCCAGATAGTCTGCCAGCTCCTCGCGGCTCATGGGAATATCAAACTCGTGGCACCGGTTGGCGTCGCTCATATACTTGAGGAACCGCAGAATTTTGCCGCGCATGGTGCGCTGCGATAAACAGGCGATATGCTCGGTCAGCTTGTAAAACAGGTTGCGCTGGCTGGTGATAAGATTGACCAGAATTTTTTGCTGGGCGACAATATCGTTATGCTCCGCCACAAAAATCGTCTCCGGCTTTGTCAGCAGGATTTCCGAATCGTCAAAGGCAACCAGCTCCACCAGGGTGTTCTGATAGTCCAGCATGTAAAACATCATGCCGCTGGTTTCGCCCTCCTCCATCGAACGGATAAGGGTTTTGGTACCGTCGTAGCTGATACTGTAGAGGTGCACCCTGCCGGTCATCACCAGTCCCATCATACTGGCGTTCTGCTGATCGACCTGCACGCTCTCTCCCTTTTTCATATATAAATAGTCGGGGTCGGCGTGCTGCATAAATGAGCGGATTTCCTCATCTGTCATGCCGGAAAACACCTGCTTGCTCTGCAAAATGCCGATATGCTCATCCCGGAAATGATCCAAAAAGCGTTCCATCTTCACTAAACCTCATTTTATCATTGCCGCCGGAAGGCGTATTATCTATTATAGCACAGGTTTTTGCAAATGCAACCGGTTATAAAAAGCTAACTTTCCGCTTTTGTCACACTTTGCCGTTATTGCCAAATTTTTTTGACATTTCTTTTTATAAATCGTCAAAACATTGTGTACAAATCTGCGCAGAATATGATATAATTAATGTATATATGCCCTTTGCAAACAAAGGAGGAAAAATATGAAATTACACGGTATTCATGTGCCGCACCGCAAGAACACCGCGGACAGCGCTCCCGTCCGTCTTGCGCCGCCAAAAACGGTGGCGATTCCGATGTCCATGCACATCGGCAAGCCGGCGAAGGTGATTGTCAAGCGCGGTGACGAGGTCAAGGTCGGCACTAAAATCGGTGAAGCGGACGGATTCGTCTCCTCGCCGATTCATTCAAGCGTATCCGGCAAGGTTCAGAAGGTGGATGAAATCACCATCATGAATGGCATGAAGGTGCCCTGCGTGCTGATTGACAGCGACGGCGAACAGACGCCCGACGAAGCGCTCGCGCCGCCTGCGGTCAGCGATTACCAGAGCTTTGTGGACGCTGTACGCGACAGCGGCTCCGTCGGACTGGGCGGCGCAGGCTTTCCGACGCACGTCAAGCTGACGGTCAAGGACTTGTCACAGGTGCAGGAGGTCGTGATTAACGCCGCCGAGTGTGAGCCCTACATCACCTCGGACACGCGCACCATGCTCGACAAGAGCGACTATATCCAAAAGGGTATCGAGCTGCTGCGGAAGTATCTCGGCGTGCAGAAGTTCATCATCGGTATCGAGAACAACAAGCCTGCCGCGATTGCCAAAATGCAGGCGCTGGCGCAGTCCGTTCCCGGCATGACCGTCATGGCGCTGCCGTCAATCTATCCGCAGGGCGGCGAAAAGGTGCTGGTCTACAACACCACCGGCAAGCTGATTCCGAAGGGCGGACTGCCGCTGCATGTCGGCGTGATAGTGCTCAACGTCACCACCCTCGCCTTTATCGCGGAATATATGGAAACCGGTATGCCGCTGGTCGAGAAATGCATCACGGTGGACGGCAGCGCGATAAAAACGCCGAAAAACGTGATTGTGCCCATCGGAACGCCGGTCGCCGATTTGATTGAGATGGTCGGCGGCACCAAAGAGGAGCCTGCCAAGGCGCTCTACGGCGGTCCCATGATGGGTATCGCGATTCCGTCACTGGACAGTCCGGTGATGAAAAACACCAACGCGATTATCGTCATGGGCAAAAAGGAAGCGACGCCGCCGAAAACCACGCCCTGTATCAGCTGCGGCATGTGCGTCAACCACTGTCCGCTGCGGCTTGACCCCAGGGAAATCGCCCTGGCATACAAAAAGAACGCTCCGGAGGATTTGGAGCTGCTGCACGTTGACCTCTGTATGGAATGTGGCTGCTGCGCCTATATCTGTCCGGCTCACCGACCGCTGGTGCAGACCAACAAGCTGTCCAAGGCGGTGCTGCGCAACTATCAGAACGCGAAAAAGGAGGAGAAGTGATGAATAAATTGATTTCCACGGTGTCGCCTCACTTTTCCACAAAACGCGACACCACCCACATCATGCTCGACGTGATTCTGGCGCTGTGTCCGGCGGCGATTGCCTCGGTACTGCTCTTCGGCTGGCGCGCCCTGCTCGTCATTGCCGTCTGCGTCGGCACCTGCGTGCTCTCGGAGTTTCTCTTTGAAAAGCTCTGCAAGCGCGAAAACACCATTTCCGATTTGTCCGCGGTTGTCACCGGCATGCTGCTCGCCTTTAACCTGCCGGTCACGATTCCCGTCTGGCAGGCGGTTATCGGCAGCGTGGTCGCGATTATCGTCGTTAAGCAGCTGTTCGGCGGCATCGGTCAGAACTTCGCGAATCCGGCGATTACCGCCCGTATTATCATGCTCGTCGCCTTTTCCGGCGAGATGACGCGCTGGGTCAATCCGGTCGGCGGCTTCTTTGACGAGGTAAGCGCTGTCACCGGCGCTACGCCGCTGGTCGCCATGAGCAAGGGCTTGCCGCTCCCCTCTTATCTTGACCTGCTGCTCGGCAAGCACGGCGGCTCTCTCGGCGAAACCTGCGCTTTGGCGCTGATTCTGGGCGGTCTGTACCTGCTTATCCGCCGCGTGATTACCTGGCATATCCCCGTCGCCTTTATCGGCACCGTCGCGCTGATGTCGCTTGTCTGCGGTCAGGACGTGCTCGGACAGCTGCTGTCCGGCGGTCTGATGCTCGGCGCGTTCTTCATGGCGACCGACTACGCCACCACTCCCAACACCAAATGGGGCAAAATCATCTTCGGCGTGGGCTGTGGTCTGATTACCGTGCTGATTCGCTTCTGGGGCAACTACCCCGAGGGCGTGAGCTACTCGATTCTGCTCATGAACATTCTCACGCCGTATATCTCCAGACTGACGCGCTCCAAGCCGCTGATTGGAGGTGCCAAATCATGAAAGACATCGTAAAGCCTATCGCGGTGCTCGCCGCCATCTGTCTGGTGGTAACGGCGCTGCTTGCGTACATCAACTCCGTCACCTCGCCGATTATCCTCGCCGCTGAGCTGAAGGCAGCCGAGGAAGCGCGCATGGAGGTCATGGAAGGCGCCACCAGCTTTGAGGCGATTGACCCCGCCTATCTTCCCGAAGGCGTGACCGAAGGCTACATTGCCGACAACGGCGGCTTTGTATTCCTGATGACCTCCAAGGGCTACGGCGGCGATATCAAGATGATTTGCGGTATCCTCAAAGATGGTCAGCTCACCAAGGTAAAAACCCTATCACATTCCGAGACAAGCGGTATCGGCTCCAAGGTCGTCGATAACAAGAGCGGCTACAGCGATAACTATATCGGCAAATCTGCGGCGGATTACGAGGACGTTGACAGCATTACCGGCGCGACGATTTCCTCTACCGCCTATAAAAAGGCGCTTGCCGAAGCGTTTGAGGCGTATGAAGCAGCAAAGGAGGCGTACTGATGAACACCCTGCAAAACTTTTCCAAGGGCTTGATTAAAGAAAATCCGGTTCTCGTTCTGGTGCTGGGTACCTGTCCGACGCTCGCCACCTCTACCAGCGTCACCAACGCGCTCGGCATGGGCTTGGCGGCAACCGTCGTTCTGCTCTGCTCCAACGTGGTTATCTCCGCGCTGCGCAAGGTGATTCCCGACAAGGTGCGTATTCCCTGCTATATCGTCCTGATTGCCGGCTTCGTCACCATGGTGCAGATGCTCGTCAAGGCGTTCGCGCCGGCTCTCGACGCGGCGCTGGGCATTTACCTGCCGCTGATTGTCGTCAACTGTATCATTCTCGGACGCGCCGAAATGTTCGCCAACAAAAACAAGGTCTTTGACTCGGCAGTGGACGCGCTGGGCATGGGCGCGGGCTTTACGCTGGCGCTTGCGCTGATGGCGACAATCCGCGAGGTGTTCGGCAACGGCACCTTCATGGGCTTGCCGATTCCCGTCCTCGCCGACAACCATATCTCCATTCTCACCATGGCGCCCGGCGGCTTCTTCGTCTTTGGCCTGCTGATTGCGGCGGTCAACAAGTTCTCCGCCAACAAGCCCAAGAAACAGGAGTTCGGCTGCGCCGGCTGTCCTTCCGCTGAAATCTGCGGCAAGGCTTGCCTGAACAACGGAGAGGAGGCGGCTGTCAATGACTAAACTGATTATTATTCTCCTCTCGGCTGTCTTTATCAACAACTACGTGCTGTCGCGGTTTTTGGGTATCTGCCCGTTTTTAGGCGTTTCCAAGAAGCTCGACTCCGCCACCGGCATGAGTCTGGCGGTTATCTTTGTCATGCTGATGGCGACCGCCGCGACATGGCCGATTCAGACCTATCTGCTCGACCCCAACGGTCTGGGCTACTTACAGACAATTGTCTTTATTCTCGTCATCGCCGCGCTGGTTCAGCTCGTCGAAATCGTGCTCAAGCGCTATATTCCCTCGCTGCACAAGAGTCTGGGCGTGTATCTGCCGCTGATTACCACCAACTGCGCGGTACTCGGCGTAACCATTCTCAATATCGACGAGGGCTACACCTTCATTGAGGCGATGGTCAACTCGCTCGGAAGCGGTCTCGGCTTCTTCCTGGCGATGGTGATGTTCTCCGGCGTGCGTTCCAAGCTGGAGGGCACCGACGTTCCGAAAAACTTCAAGGGCTTGCCGATTACGCTGGTCGCGGCGGCGATTACCTCGCTGTCCTTCCTCGGCTTCGGCGGCGTCATTGAAAACCTGTTCGCGTAAGGGGGTGCTGTAGATGGAAGCAATTCTGACCGCGGTGATTCCCGTGGTGATTATCGGTGTTATCTGCGCCGCCGTCCTGGTCATCGCCTCCAAGGTGATGGCTGTCAAGGAAGACGAGCGTTTCCCCAAGGTGCGCGAGTGCCTGCCGGGCGCCAACTGCGGCGCCTGCGGCTATGCCGGCTGTGACGGCTACGCAAAAGCGCTCTGCGAGAACAGCGACACGCCAACCAACCTCTGTATTCCCGGCGCTGACGGCGTGGCAAAACAGCTCAGCGAGGTGCTGGGCGTGGAGTTTGCCGACGTCGTAGAGCAGGTTGCCGTTGTGCACTGCTCCGGCGACTGCGAGCACACGCAGGACAAGGTGGACTATCAGGGTATCGCCACCTGCAAGGCGGCAAAGCTGCTCTACGGCGGCAAGGGAAGCTGTTCCTACGGCTGCCTCGGACTGGGCGACTGCGCGGCTGTCTGTCCCAAGGAAGCGATTTGCATCGAGGACGGCATTGCGCACGTCAATCCCAAGGATTGTATCGGCTGCGGCATGTGCGCCAAGGAATGTCCGAACCACCTGATTTCGCTTGTGGCGGATGTGAAGCGCGTTGTCGTGGCTTGCAGCAGCAAGGACAAGGGCGCTGTGACGCGCAAGGTCTGCTCCGGCGGCTGTATCGGCTGTAAAAAGTGCGAAAAGGTTTGCCCCAACGGCGCGATTAAGGTCACGGATAACGTGGCGGTCATTGACTACGAAAAGTGTCACGACTGTCCGGACTTTGCGGCATGCGCCAGAAGCTGCACCACCGGCTGCATTGTGATCGGCGATTTAAGCGGCTATCACCGGGTAAAGCATTAACCGGATTTAATACTAATACCTAATAAAAAGTAGACAATCTTTGCGGTCTATTTTCCGCAATACTGCGTTGTCGTCCTTGCAAGGCGCCAGCCTTGCCGCGTCCTTCGCCTTGTCTTGCGAAAAATATCCTCGCAAAATATAAGTCTACTTTCTATCAGGAATAAGTATAAAATAACAACAGGGTTCGGCGCTTTGCCGAACCCTGATTTTTTGCGGATATTCTCACTCCATCTCCGCCAGCAGCTTATAAAGCAGCCGGTGAAGCGTCACGGCTTCCTCGGGCGCAAGATGGATACACGCACCGACCTGCATCGGCACGGCGGTGGCTTTGTCGCGAAGCGCTCTTCCCTCGTCGGTGATGCTCACCAACAGCACGCGCTCGTCCTCGGTGGAACGAAAACGGCGCACATAGCCCTTTTGCTCCAGACTCTTGACCACCGGCGTAAGGGTGCCGGAATCGAGATACAGCTTCTCGCCGAGCGCCTTGACGCTGCATTCGCCGCACTCCCAGATAACCATCATGGTGATGTACTGGGTGTAGGTCAGGTTGAGGTCGTCCAAAAACGGACGGTAACGCTTCGTCACCTCTCTGGCTGCGGCGTAAAGCGGAAAGCAAAGCTGGTTTTCCAGCTTCAGCATGTCATATTTTTGCGGTTCCATTGTGTACTCCATTTCCGGTCTTGGCTGCTCAGGGCGCCTGTGTCTCTATCGCTGCGGCGCGTACCGCCTTGGCAAGCTGGTCGGCGCAGGAGGTCTTGCGCATGCCGCAGGTGTTGCCCTTGAGCGCAGACTCAATCTGATCGACCGTCCAGCCGTCTACCAGCTTGGAAATCGCCTTGAGGTTGCCGTTGCAGCCGCCCATAAAGCGGATGTCGGTGATTTTGTCGCCGTTGATGTTGAATTTGATTTCCATAGGACACACGCCCTTGGGCTTGTAGGTATAGCGCATAATTACAGGAGCTCCTTAATACTGGATTCAATTTTTTCAGGGGTGACGGTCGGCGCGAAACGCGCAACAACCTTGCCGTTGCGGTCAACGAGGAACTTGGTGAAGTTCCACTTGATGTTGCTGCCCATCATGCCGCCTTTTTCTTTTTTAAGGTAAGCGAACAGCGGAATTTCATTCTTGCCGTTGACGTCCACCTTGGCAAAACGCGGGAAGGTGGTGTGGTAATTCAGCGAGCAGAACTGACCGATTTCCGCGTCAGTGCCGGGCGCCTGGTTGCCGAACTGGTTGCAGGGGAAGTCGAGAATCTCCAAGCCCTCGCCCTGATACTTGTCATAGAGCTTCTGCAAGCCCTCATACTGGGGAGTGAAGCCGCAGCCGGTCGCGGTGTTGACAACGAGCAGTACCTTTCCGCGGTATTTGCCGAGAGAAACGTCCTCGCCGTTGGTGCCTTTTACTTTCAAATCATAGATTGTCATAAGCATTGCCTCCTTGAATTGTATTTGGCGATTTTGATTGAGTGCAATTTAATTATATCCAATCTCATTGGATTTGTCAAGTCTTTTTTCAAAATTCTCGCAAAAAAATTACAGGGCTCCGTCTTGACCGAGCCCTGTAAACAGATTTAATTTTTCAATCAGTCAGCTTTCTTGATTTCAAGCACCTTGTAGACAACAGCCGCGAGAGCTGCGCCGACGAAGGGACCGACGATGAATACCCACAGGGAGCCCATGGGAGCCGCGTTGCCGTTCATCATGGCAACCAGAGCGGGACCGAAGCTGCGCGCGGGGTTGACGGAAGTACCGGTGAGACCGATGCCGAGAATGTGCACGAGGGTCAGGGTGAGACCGATAACGAGACCGCCGAAGGAGCCGTGCTTTTCGTTCTTGGAGGTAACGCCGAGGATGGTGAGCACAAATACGAAGGTCAGGAAGCACTCAACCAGCAGACCGGCAACTGCGTTGTCGCCTACGCCGGCAAGACCGTTGGAACCGAAGCCGCCGGTCATATCGGTAACATTGCCCAGACCGAAGATAGCGGCGAGAACGCCTGCGCCTGCAAAAGCGCCGAGGCACTGGGAGATGATGTAGCCGATAAAATCAGCTACGCTCATGCCGCCGGAGATAAGCACGCCGAGAGATACAGCGGGGTTGATGTGGCAGCCGGAGATGTTGCCGACGCAGTAAGCCATGCCGACGATAACCAAACCGAAGGCAAGCGCGGTCAGGATATAACCGCAGCCGTTTGCCGCGTCACAGCCCACGAGCATCGCGGTGCCGCAGCCGAGCACAACAAGCACCATGGTGCCGATGAACTCAGCAATGTACTTTTTTACAGAATTCATAGATTATTCCTCCTTTTCTGAATGTTTATTCATTCTATGAACCGCAATAATAATATAGCACAATCTCATGCGTTTTGCAATACACTATGCACAATTTTTCTGTTTACAATTGTTACAAAGCATTAATAAGTAACAGTTTTCGCTGTCCTCTCACTTCGTCCATATTAACTGGGTGAAAAACTGCTCATACGCGTCGTCCCAGCCGTCAATCACGTTGACGCCGCCGCCGTTGACGCTGCGCAGCTTTGCGTCGTTCTCCGTCAGCCCGATGGTGAACAGCTCGCCAGCCGTAATCTGATAGCCTTTGCTCCGGCAAAAAGCACAGAAAGACGCCACCGGTTCGCGGTCTCCTCTGGTGGCAAGCAGCGCCTCCTTGAGCGACGGATTTGATTTGGCGTCTCTGAGCAGACGGTCAAGCTCCTGTTGCAGCATGATAAAACCTCCCTCTTCAAAAAACAAAAGCGATATAGCCGTGCTATATCGCCCTGTGACATTTTGACTTACTCAATAGAATTATCGAGGTACTCCATCAGTTCCTCGTCGTCCTTCTTCTGCTTATCCTTGACAATCAGGAATGCGGTGATGGCGGCAATGCAGGCAGCAGTAAAGGAAATGATACCGATAATCCACATAAAGTTTTTGTTTTTCATAAGTAATACCTCCGTTTATGATAAATTCTTAATCATGGTATACTACTATTCTAAACATTTTTTTATAAAAAGTCAACAGAAAAACAAAAAAAGCAGAGGAAAATTCTCTGCCTTTATCGTTTGTTAAAGATGAAGTTATCTTACGCGGAAGCGTTCAGACGCTTCGCAAGGTTAGACTTGCTTCTGGCAGCCGTGTTCTTGTGCAGAATTCCCTTGGCAACTGCCTGGTCGATTTTCTTTGTAGCAAGACGAACTGCCTCCTGCTTGTTGTCAGCATTGGTGTCAACAGCATAGTAAGCCTTCTTAATCGCGGTTCTCAGAGCAGACTTTGCAGCCTTGTTGCGGGCAGTCTTGGTAGCGATTACCTTAACACGCTTTTTTGCGGATTTAATGTTGGGCATTGTCCCACCTCCTTAAAGTAGCAGTCATACAAGTGTTATTTTAGCATAGATACCGCTAAAAATCAAGCATTTTTTCAAAAAATCTGCTGTTTTTATGAATTTGCGGCGGTGATAACTAGATATTGTGATAAGCCAAATCCTGCTTACTAGATGACGGAATCATTCGTGGTCGTCATGGTCGCAATGCTCGCAGTGGCAGTCCTCGGCGTGCGGAATTTTCTGATTGTCCTTGTTCTGTGCTTTTCTGCCGCGCACCCAGACAAAGACAATCACCGCCAAAAACACCAGCAGCGCGCAGCGGAACACAATGCCAAGCGCGCCGTCAAAGACCGGCAGGTTGCCAAACGCGCGCAGACCGTACCACACTGTCATGAAGACAAAGAAAAGCGTGAGCAAATACCCTGCAGTCCCCATTCTTCTGCCGATAAAGAAGCAGAGTACCGCCAGCGCCGCCCAAAGAAACACATAAAAATAGGATAAAAACGGCATGTAATCCCTCCTTGCTGTCCATACTAATTATATTGTATATCACCGCGCGCAAAAAAGCAAGTCCAATGTGAAAGCAGGGTGAAACTTTTGTGAAAGGCAAAAAAGTTTTTCCAAAACTATTGACTTTTTCTGACTTTGGGGTTATAGTAAAGATACAGTCAATTAGCACTCAACCACCGAGAGTGCTAAAAGTCAAAAAGAAGCCCGGACGAAAGGGGGATTTCCCATGACTCCTGCCGCACGAAAACAACAGATTCTGGCGGCAATCGTCGAGAGCTTCATCAGCACCGGCGAGCCGGTAGGCTCCAAGTCGCTGCTGGACGAAACCGGACTGAACGTCAGCTCCGCGACTGTCCGCAACGATATGGCGGAGCTCACGGGACGCGGCTTTCTCAGACAGCCGCACACCTCCGCCGGACGTGTTCCGACCGAGCAGGGCTACCGCTATTACATTGATCATGTGATGCGCGTCACGCCGCTCTCGGAGGGAGCGATGGCCACCATCCGCGACAGCCTGAGCCGCCGCGCCGATTCTCCGGAGGACATTCTCCAGAGCGCGGCTGACCTCAGTGAACGGCTGACCGGTTCCCTGGCACTCGCGACCACCCCGAACCCGGACGACTGCCGGATTCGCAAAATCAGCTTTGTCCAGACGGGCGCGCAGTCCGCGATGGCGGTGCTGATATGCTCCAACGGCATTATCCGCACCAAGCTGTTCCGCTGTGACTTCGTGCTGACGCCGACGCTGCTGCAATTTCTTGACCGCGCGGTCAACGAAACCTTCGCGGGCGTGGCGGTCACTGCCGTCGGACAGCCGTTTATCCAGACCGCTGCCGTGCGGTTCGGCGAGTTTTCGCTGTTTCTGCCGCCGGCGCTCATTGCGATTCTGGAAGCGGCAAAGCTCGCCGGCAAGGTCAGCATCCGGCACAGCAGCCTGAGTAAGCTGATTTTTGACCTGTCGGGCAGCGGTATCGTCAACCGCGAGCTGGTGGAGTTTTTGCAGAACGAAAACGACCTGGCACTGCTCCTGGAGCGCAGACCGCAGCGCACAGCCGTCACCATCGGCAAGGAAAACAACCGTATTGAGCTGAAAAACAGCGCCCTGTTCTCCACACGCTACAGTATCGGCGGCAATCCGTCGGGACTGCTGGCAGCCATCACGCCGCTGCGCACTGACTATGCGCGCACAATCGCCATTCTGGAAGGTATTGCGCAATGTGCCGGCGAGATGATTGAAGAACTGATTTCCGCATAACCACATATTAGCACAGAAACTGCGGGGACGCCCCGCAAGGGAGATGAAACAAATGGCAAAGAAAAAGAAAGCGAAGGCTTCCGAGGAGACCAAAACGGAAACAACCGTCGAGGAAACCGGAGAGACGACAGAAACCGAGCCGGTTGAGGCGGAGGTTCCGGAGCCGGAGGAAGCACCGGAAAACGCGGAGCTTGACAAGCTGCGCGAGGAGCTTGAACAGCAAAAGGACAAATACTGGCGGCTGGCGGCGGAATATGACAACTACCGCAAGCGCACCGCCAACGAGAAGCTCTCCATTTACGACGACGCGACAGCCAAGGCAGTCACCGAGCTGCTCCCGGTCGCGGACAGCGTCGGCAGAGCGCTCGACAACCTCAAGGACGCGGACCCCGAGGTGCTCAAGGGCATTGAGCTGATTCAATCACAGCTTGACCGTTCCTTTGAAAAGCTCAAGGTCGAAAGCTACGGCGCCGTCGGCGACGACTTTGACCCGAAGCTGCACGAAGCAATCGCAACCGTAGAGAGCGACGAGCTTGCATCCGACAAAATCGCGGCGGTATTCCAGACCGGTTACAAAATCGGCGACAAGGTGATCCGTCACGCAATGGTACAGGTCGTGAGCTAAACAATACTCACTAATCACTAATCACTTACCACTTACCACTTATCACTAACCACTTAACTAGGAGGAATTTTATCATGGCTAAAACAATCGGTATAGATTTAGGAACCACCAACTCTTGCGTAGCCGTTATCGAAGGCGGCGAACCCGTCGTTATCACCAACGCGGAAGGCGCAAGAACCACCCCGTCTGTCGTCGCGTTTTCCAAGGACGGCGAAAGAATGGTCGGCGAGGTTGCAAAGCGTCAGGCAGTCACCAACCCCGACAGAACCATCTCTTCCATCAAGAGAGACATGGGTACAGCCCGCAAGGTCACCATTGACGGCAAGAGCTACACGCCCCAGGAGATTTCTTCCATGATTCTCGCCAAGCTGAAGGCAGACGCGGAAGCATACCTCGGCGAGCCTGTCACCCAGGCGGTTATCACCGTTCCGGCATACTTCACCGACGCACAGCGTCAGGCGACCAAGGACGCGGGCAGAATCGCCGGTCTGGACGTCAAGAGAATCATCAACGAACCGACCGCGGCTGCGCTTTCCTACGGCGTTGACAAGGAAAACGACCAGAAGGTTCTGGTATACGACCTCGGCGGCGGTACCTTCGACGTTTCCATCATCGAGATGGGCGACGGTGTTCAGGAGGTTCTCGCAACCGCCGGTAACAACCGTCTCGGCGGCGACGACTTTGACAAGCGCATCATCGACTGGATGATTGCCAGCTTCAAGTCTGAGACCGGCATTGACCTCTCTCCCGACAAAACCGCGATGAAGCGTCTGACCGAGGCTGCTGAGAAGGCGAAGATTGAGCTTTCCAGCGTCACCACCTCCAACATCAACCTGCCCTTTATCACCGCTGACCAGACCGGTCCAAAGCACCTTGACCTCACCCTCACCAGAGCGAAGTTCAACGAGCTGACCGCCGACCTGGTAGAAGCGACCATGGGTCCTGTCCGTTCCGCGCTGTCCGACTCCGGCCTGTCCATCTCCGAGATTGACAAGGTGCTGATGGTCGGCGGTTCCTCCAGAATTCCGGCTGTTCAGGAAGCGGTACAGAAGATTCTCGGCAAAGAACCCTTCAAAGGTATCAACCCCGACGAATGTGTTGCTATCGGCGCCGCGATTCAGGCAGGCGTGCTCGGCGGCGAGGTAGAAGGTCTGCTTCTGCTCGATGTAACGCCTCTGTCCCTCGGCGTTGAGACCATGGGCGGCGTAATGACCACCATCATCGAAAGAAACACCACCATCCCGACCAAGAAGAGCCAGGTATTCTCCACCGCGGCTGACAACCAGACGCAGGTTGAGATTAACGTTCTCCAGGGTGAGCGCCAGTTTGCCCGTGACAACACCAGCCTCGGTATCTTCATTCTGGACGGTATCGCGCCTGCAATGCGCGGTATTCCGCAGATTGAGGTAACCTTCGATATCGACAAGAACGGTATCGTCAACGTATCCGCAAAGGACCTCGGCACCGGCAAGGAGCAGAAAATCACCATCACCTCCTCCACCAACATGAGCAAGGAGGATATCGACAAGGCTGTCAAGGAAGCGGAGCAGTACGCTGCCGAGGACAAGAAGCGCCGCGAAGAGGTTGACGCGAAGAACGAGGCGGAGAACCTGGTTTATCAGTCCGAGAAGCTCGTCAGCGAGAACGGCGACAAGATTGCCGAAGCTGACAAGACCGCTATCAACACCAAGATTGCGGCTCTCAAGGAAGCGCTCTCCAAGAACGACGTCAGCCTGATGAAAGCCGCGAAGGACGACCTGCAGAAAACGCTCTACGATATTTCCGCGAAGCTCTATCAGCAGGCGGCTCCTCAGGGCAATCCGGCTCAGGGCGCTCCCCAGGGCAACCCCTTCAACGGTGCTCCCGGTCAGGACGCTCAGCAGAATAACGGCGGTCCCGACGTCTACGACGCGGACTTCACCGACGTTGACAACAACTGATTTTAACCATCATATTGCAAAAGGGAGCTGCGGCAGCGGCTCCCCTTATGCGCATTTTAACCATTCATAACAAAATCGGAGTAAAATATGGCAGACAAGAGAGATTACTACGAGGTTCTCGGCGTTCAGAAGGGCGCGAGCGAGGACGAAATTAAAAAGGCGTACCGCAAGTGCGCCAAGCAATATCATCCGGACCTCCATCCCGACGACAAGGACTGCGAGGAAAAGTTCAAGGAGGTCAACGAGGCGTACGAGGTGCTGTCCGACGCTGACAAGCGCGCGCGCTATGACCAGTTTGGTCATGCCGGTGTGGATCCCAACTACAGCGCAGGTGCAGGCGGCGGAAGTCCGTTCGGCGTTGACATGGACTTCGGCGATATTTTCTCCAGCATATTCGGCGGCGGCTTTGGCGGCAGAAGAGCCAATCCAAACGCGCCGATGCGCGGTACGGACGTCGATATCAGCGTGAGCATTTCCTTTGAGGAGAGCGCCAAGGGCGCGGCGAAAAAGGTCAGCTACACCAGCGTGGACACCTGCGAGGACTGTCACGGCACCGGCGCGGCAGCCGGCTCTCATCCCAAGACCTGTTCCGCTTGCCGCGGTACCGGCAGAGTCACCATCAGCCAGCGCAGCCCCTTTGGCGTGGTGCAGACGCAGCGCACCTGCGACGCCTGCCACGGCAGAGGTAAAATCGTCGATTCGCCCTGTCACAAGTGCAACGGCTCCGGCAGACGCAAGAAACCGCATACCGTTGACGTCAACATTCCGGCGGGCATCAAGGACAGCCAGATTCTCAATGTCAGCGGCCACGGCAACGCCGGCGCAAACGGCGGTCCCAAGGGCGACCTGCACGTCTACATCAACGTGCGTCCGCATGACCTGTTTGAGCGCAGGGGCGACGATGTATGGTGCGATTTGCCGATTACCTTCGCTCAGGCGGCGCTCGGCGCGGAGGTTGTCGTGCCGACGCTTGACGGCAAGGTCAAGTATTCCGTCCACGAGGGAACCCAGCCTAACGATATTTTCAAGCTCAAGGGCAGGGGTATTCCGCATCTGGGCGGCAGAGGCAAGGGCGACCAGTATTGCCGTGTCGTCGTAGAGATTCCGAAGAACCTCAACAACAAACAGAAGGATTTAATCCGCCAGTTCGACAGCGCCACCACCGAAAAGAACTACGCCAAACGCAACGGCTTCTTCGACAAGCTGAAAAAGCTGTTTAACGACTAGGTGCCGGTGGGCACTTTCTCCGTGCAGACAGGTTCATCTGAACACGGACTTCTATGCCCGCATCAAAAAATATCTATCGGTTACGTTATGATGTTGCCGGCAGGCGCTTTCTCCGTTCTGTAGGGGAGACCCTTGTGGTCTCCCGGCTTGCGTTTGGCGCTTGTATATGAAAGCCGATGAGAAAGGAAAGCTTCTGCGGGAGATTCTTCGGGCGCTGCCCTCAGAATGACACGCTGAGAGGTTTGAGAAAATCAAACGTTGTATTTACGCTGATACCTCTCCGGAGGTCATTCTTGAGATTGTGTCCAAGAGGCGAAGCCGATTGGGTAACACAATCCATACACCGGAGAGCGGAGCGAAGGATCTCGGAACCGGACGTTTGATTATTCGGACAGGTTCTGTGTGATGACAGGGACAAGCCCTGTCACTACAGTGTTATGGAAGGGTTTCATTGAAAGCTCAGCGCCTTCTCCGCTTCACTGACCACTTACCACTTACCACTTATCACTTATCACTTATCACTTCTATGAACAATTGGACTGAAATCAAAATTACCGTCAACGCGGCGGATATTGACC
>CAMVTS010000055.1 GCA_947170465.1 uncultured Clostridia bacterium | reverse complement strand
TCAGCTCGCGCAAAAAGCTGATGATGGTTTCGTCGTATTTCTGCGGCGCGTTGACGCGCACGCGTGAGTGAGCGCCCTTCTCGAACCAGACAAAGCGCTTGTTGGGCGAGGAGCACTTGGCAAAGAGCTTGTCCGCCTGGTCGGGCGTGGAATAGGTGTCCTCGCGGCTGTGGAGAAAGAGAATCGGCTTTCTCAGCCGGTCAATCCGCCACAGAGGACCGTCGGAAACGACGTTGGCATGGGAGAAAATCCGCATGTAAAGATAAACCAGCGCCTTGGGAATCAGCTTGGGGCGCTTGTCCTCGTCCATGTGGTTCTTGAAGGATTCGGCAAAGCGCGTGAACATGCCGTCGGCGCACATGCCCTCGATACAGTCGGGGCAATTTCTGTCCACCAGCGCAAAAAGCGCCACTGCCGAGCCGATACAGATGCCGTGCAGAAAAACCGCCTTGTTGCCGAGGTCGTCGCAGAGATAGCGGCTCCACGCCTGTATATCGCTGTATTCGCGGTAGCCGAGCGAGCAGACGCGCCCGTCGGAATAGCCGTGAGAACGGTTGTCAACCACCAGCACGTTGTAGCCTGCCCTGCGGTAAGGCTCGGCAAAGTAGTAGGAATACTTGAGCGATTCGGTTCTGCCGGCAATGATAATCGCCGCCTTTTCGCCGCCGAAGTCAAAATATTCGCCGACCAGACGGAGCTTGCCGTTCTTAATCTGCACCTCGCGGCTGTAGTCGGCAAACTCCCTGCCCCATTCGAGCCCTTCGTAGTACATGCCCTTGTATTCGTCGTCATCGGGCAGCTTGACGTCTCTGCCCCATTTCTTTTTGCTGGTTCGCACCAGGAGTATCGTGTAAATCACGCCGGCAATCACCAACTCCGACACCACGATAAACGCGAGTACGCCTATGAGAATCCATAACCAGATATTCATAACTCTCCTCCGGTCAGGTCAGACCGATAATCCAGCGGTAGAACTTCTGTCCGCCGTCGATAAATTCCGCTTCCAGCAGCGGAAATTCCTCCTCCAGCCATTCGGACAAGGCTTCCGTCTCGTCCACGGTGACGTTTTCGCCGCTGAAAATCACGCAGGTTTCCATGTCCTCTATCCCCGGAACAGCGCGCAGGGCGCTTTGGAGCGTTTCGAGCCAGCCGCTGCCTGCCGCGGTGATTTCGCCGCCGCAGAGGACGATTTCGTCACCCTCGTGGCAGAAGACGCCCTCGCCGGAAAAATCGCGTGAAGCGGTGGTTTCCGCCACCGTCGTCACGTTGCGCAAGCCGCTCTCCATGGACTGCAGACGGTAGGCGACGTCGTTTTCAATCACGTCCATCGCAATCGCGAAATAGCCCTCCGCCACGCTGCGGCTGGGCAGAATGTGAATCCGCTCGTCGCCGCTGAGCCGCGCCGCCTGCTGAGCGGCGAGAATGACGTTTTTGTCGTTGGGAAATACAACCACCTCGTCCGCGTTGACGCGCTCAAACGCGTCGATAAACTCCTGCGCCGAGGCGTTCATGGTCTCGCTGCAGCGAATCACCACGTCGCAGCCGAGCTCCTCATAAAGCTGCGCCATGCCCTCGCCGTTGACGACGGCAATCATGCCGAGCGGCTTGTGCGGCGTTTTCTCCTGTTCGTGCAGGACTTCGTTGTGCTGCAGCTGCATGTTTTCGAGCTTGAAGGAGAGAAATTCGCCGTACTGTCTGGCCAGCGCCGTCACCTTCTCCGGCGTGCGTGTGTGGACGTGCACCTTGACGCGCGAGCCGTCGCGCACCACCACCAAGGAATCGCCCAGTTCCGAAAGCGCGGCGATAAAATCGCTGAGGTCAAAGTCCTGGCGGTAGTCCTCTGACAAGAGCAATTGCAGAATGAACTCCGTGCAGTAGCCCTCCAGCATCACGCTGTTTTCGTCAAAGAGAGAGAAATCGGGTGCCGGCTTTGAAGGCGCTTCCGCGATTTCGGGAAGCTCCTCGCCGGTCAGCGCCATGAGCATACCCTCCGCGAGATAGATAAAGCCCTTGCCGCCGCTGTCGATTACGCCGGACTCACGCAGCACCGGCAGCAAATCAGGCGTTCTCGCAAGCGAGCGCTTCATCCGCGCGATATAGCGCGCGAGCAGCTCCTCCACAGAAGCCGGCACCTTGATATTTTCAATGCCCTCGCGCACAACTGTCAGAATCGTGCCCTCGACTGGCTTGATGACGGACTGATAGGCAGTCCGGCAGCCCTGCAAAAGCGCTTTGGCAAGCGCGTTGGCGTCGGCTTCGCCGCAGTCGCCGAGCGCTAAATACACGCCCTTGAAAAACTGCGACAAAATCACGCCGGAATTGCCCCTTGCGCCGAGCAGCATGCCTTCGCTGAGCATTTTGAGATAGTCCGAAAGGCGCTCTGCCGGATGGGCGCAGGCAATGCCGTTGCGCAGGGTGGCGCACATGTTGGTGCCGGTGTCGCCGTCCGCCACGGGAAAGACGTTGAGCTTGTTGACCTCTTTCTCGTGCTGCTGCAGCCGCGCCAGTCCGCCGCGTGCCATCTGCTCAAAATGCGTTCCGTTTATTGTTTGAATCATACTTCTACTTCTTTATCCTTCTTCGGCAATCAGACGCTCTACCAGCGCTTTTTCGGTGGTCAGTCCCTTGGAGATGGGCTTGCCGATATAGTACGCCGCCATCAGTCCGGGGCCGATATTAATTCCGCAGAACGGGAACACGTCCATGATGATGACCTCCTTGGGCTTGAAGCGCTCCTCAATCATCTGCTTGTACTTCTCCGCCTGCGGGTAGCGGCAGGTCTGCGCGATGAAGATGGTCTGCTCGGATGGATTTTCTATCGTGTTCTCAAGATATTTCAGCAGCACGCTGTATGCCTTCTTCGCGCCCTTGACCTTGCCGATGACGGTGGTGAGACCGTTGTAATCGAACTCGCCAATCGGCTTGATGCCGGCGAGCTTGCCGAAAAACGCCTTGGAATGCGTCAGTCTGCCCTTCTTGGCGACAAAGCTGAGGTCGTCCAGCCAGCCGCACTGATGGATACGGTTTTTGTTGTCCTCCAGATACGCCGCCACCTCAAAAATATTTCTGCCGTTTGCCCGCAGCTTGGCGGCGAGAATCACCAGCAGGCCGTGACCGATGCTGAAACGCAGGGAGTCAATCACGACGATTTTGACGTTGGGGTATTTTTCCGCCACTTCGTTTTTCGCCTGGGTGGCAAAGTTGAAGGCGCCGCTGATACCGCCGGAAATGGTGACGCAGAGCACGTCCTCGCCCTTTTGGGCGTATTCCTCAAAGACAGCCTTGAACTCCTCGACGTTCGGCGGCGCTGTGGCGTAGCCGTCGGGGTTTTTGCTCAGGTTTTTGTAAAACTGGTCTCTCTCCGTTTTTGTCCAGCTGAGTCCGGTCGGTACCTCGACGGATTCCGGATGACTCAGGTGACCGAAGATGATACGGATATCGTAATCCTTCTGAAACTGTTCGCCGAGGTCGCAGGAGCCGTCGGCAATAATGGCGAATTTGTTCATGTCAGACTTCCTTTCTAAACATTAAACGTTCTAAACAAATCGGTTGATAAATGCGTCGGTCTGGTTCCAGACCTTCTCGCCGCCGGTGACGTAGGCGAGAATATGCGAAGCGCCCGGAACAGAGATGAACTCCTTTTCAGAGGCGCAGGCGTTGTAATTTTCATACCCTTGGGCAATGTCCACGGTCGGGTCAGCCTCGCCGTGCAGAAAAAGCACCGGAATGCCGGTCTTTCGCAGGGAGTCGCTCACACGCTCGTAGATGTCCTCGTGGAAGTCCAGCTTGCCGAGGACGCGCATGACAGAAATCAGCAGCGGATAAGGCAAATGACGGATTCTGCCGTCGTGCTCGAGCTGGTTGCGCGGCGCGACAAAGCCGCAGTCAATCACCAGCGCTTTGACCTTTGGCTCGTGAAGCGCGTCGCTCGCGTAGCCGACCGCCGAAGCGCCCATAGACGAGCCGTAGACGACAATCTTTTCCACGCCGGGCATGCTGGCGCAGAAATCGACCCACACCGGAATATCATGCTGTTCGAGCACGCCGAGTCCCAGACGCTTGCCGCCGCTTTCGCCGTGAGCGCGCTGCACCAGAAACATCAGGTTCCAGCCCTGCTTGTAAAAGCGTTCCGCCTGGGCGCAGAAATTGCTGATGGGCGCGCCGCAGTAGCCGTGGACAAAGAGCATGGTCTTGTCGGAATGGTTGTCAAAATATCTGCCGCGCAGCTCCACGCCGTCACGCGCGAACACGCTCACCCATCTGCTCGGCTGTGCCTGCACAAAATGCTCCGCCGGCACCAGAATGTCAATAAACGGCTCGTAGCGCGTGCCAATCAGCTCGCGCTCGCTCAGCGGCGCACTGCACGGCTTGCGCCCGAAGGCGAAATTGTAAATCAGTATCGCCGGAATGACGATAAAGAGGATGTAAAGCAAGAGAATTGCCAGTAATATATATACAATCATCATGGTTGTTTCTGAAATTTTTCGCGCCAGAACGCGCGGATTTTGTCGGTCTGCTCGCTCTTTTTTTCGCCGAATACACATTCGTAGGCAAAGTGCTCGCAGTTGTTGTGAATCAGGTTGTAGCCGCCTTGTCCCAGACGCCCGCGCGCCCTCCGTACAGTCTCGTCCGGCGGGAGGCGCTTTTTCTTTTCGCGGCGGTCAAGGTCGGCGACCTCAATGATTCTGCCGCAGGAAAAGGTATCGACGTCAACCCTGCCGACGGTGACGACGGCGTTTTGCTCCGCAAACTCCGGCAAGGGCGGGTAGCCGAACTGTATCACCTCGTCCTCGCTGACGAACACGCCGTAGTGATAGAGCGAGCCAATCTGAATCCGCACCATATCGCCGCGCCTGGCGTCTGTGGGCTGCCACCTCATGACAGCTTGCCCTCGATATAGTCAACCGTGTCGCCGACGGTCTCAAAGGCGTTCACGCCCACGTCGTCAAAGTAAATCCCGAAGGCTTCCTCAATGGCAATCACCATGTAGAGGATATTCACCGAATTGAGCCCCAAATCGGCTCTCAGCCGGGAGCTTTCGGTGCAGCTTTTCACGATTTCGTCGCTGCCCTCCGCGGCGGCGAGAATCTCCATCAGCTTATCAAAGATTTCCTGTCTGGTCATGGTTTAACCGATACCTCACTATCTTCATGCTCGGACTGCGCTCAAAGTCGCTGTCGCGCACCGTCATGCGCGATACGCGCTGATAATCCGGAAGCGTTTCGTTGATTTTTTCAAGCTCAGCAAGAATAAACCCGTTGGGATTGTCAAGCCCCATCTTGCCGATAACGGTCGCTCTCGGCACAACCTCCAGCGCCAGAATATGCCTGCCGCTGTCGGCGACGGCTTCAAATACCTGTGAATCCTGAATGAAGGGCAGGGCGTTGAAATGCGCCTCAACCTCCGCCGGAGAGATGTTCTCGCCGTTGGAGAGCACGATAATCTCCTTGATTCTGCCGGTAATCCAGAGCAGTCCGTTCTCGTCCTGACGCACCAAATCGCCGGTGTGGAACCAGCCGTCCGCGTCAAAGCCGCTTTCGTCGCCGCCGACGTAGCCGTCCATCATGTTCTTGCCGCGCAGCCACAGCTCGCCATCCACAATTTTCAGCTCCTGATTGGGGAACGGATAGCCGACGGAATCGGGATAGCGCAGGCTTTCGGGATTGCCGGAAACCAGGTTGGCGGATTCCGTCAGTCCGTAGCCGGGCAAAAGCTGGATTCCCAGCTTGTCATATTCCTCCACCAGATAGGGCGCCACTGCCGCCGCGCCGCAGATGATGGTCTTGAGGTCGTTGCCGAGCATGTTTTTGCCGAACTGTCTGGACAGCGACAGCGACATTTCCGCCAGCGCCGGCACCATCACCATGATGGTCGGCTTGAAGGTCTGAACGTCACGGAACATATTCTTATTGTTTTCGCAAATCATCAGGGCGCTGCCGGTGTAGAGCGAGGTCATGAGGTTGCGGATTAAGCCGAACACATGAAAGAAGGGCAGCACCAGCAGATAACGCTGATGAAACACGTGCTTCACGCCGTAGCAGCCGTTGACGGTGCCCTGCATCACCGCGCCGTGAGAGAGCAGCGCGCATTTGCTCTTGCCGGTCGTGCCGCCGGTGAACATCATCACGCAGGGGGTTTTGGCGTTGCAGCCGCGCATCGGCTCGTTTTTGCCGCTGACGGCAGTAATGTCAATCAGCGGAAGGGACAGCTTTGCCCTGACCGCTTCGGTCTGCGCAGCAAGCGCCGGCTCATAGACCAGCGCCGAAACGCCGTAGAGCATGCAGCAGCCCATCACGGTCATGCTGTCGAGCTGCGGCGGCAAAATCACCGCCGTCATGCCCAGCGTGACAGCCGCGAGATAGGCGCGGACAAAATCGTAGGAATTGCGCGCCAGAATCGCCACGCGTGCACCATCCTTCACCTGTTCTGAGAGAACCGCGCGGAAATCCGCTGCGTCCTTGTCGAGCTGCGCGAAGGTGTGGGCTTCGTTCTGAAATACAATCGCCGGAAGGTCGGCGTATTGCTCCATGCAGTGTCGCCACATGTCGGTCACCGCGTCCATTTCGATAATCTTGTCAAATTCTGCGGGATCGTTATAAGGTCTGAAACATTCTCTTGCGTTCATGGGAACCTCCTTATTCTGAGAGCCAGCCGCTCAGGCTTTGCTCGCGTTCAAACAGCAGCTTGGTCGCCGCGTCAATCTGGGCAAAGGTGGGACGCTCGCCGTACATGGCGCGCACGTCCACGCTCTCGCCTATCACAATGCGCAATCTGCCGAAAGCGCTTTTTTTCTTTTCAATATACATCGGGATAATCGGCACGCCGCTGCGGATTGCCATCAGCACCGCGCCGGATTTGAAGGGGCTGGGCTTGCTGCTGTCCGCGGCGATTTTGCCCTCTGGGAACATGGACACGCACTCGCCGCTTTTCAGGCGTTCCGTAATCTCGCGGAAGGTGGAAACGCCGGGGTTATCGCGGTCAATGCGGATACACCGGCACGCTTTGAACAGCCTTCCGTGGCGGCTGTCCATCAGCTCCTCGCTGACAAGGAAATACTGCCGCCGCTGCCACACGCCGAGCATCATATAGACCGGATCGGCAAAGTCGGTGTGATTGGCGATTAAGAGCAAGCCGCCCTTGGGGATTATTCTCGCCTTTTCGGTGGTGTAAATCCGCTTTGGACGGAACCACAGCACCACCGGTGCGCCGGTCACGCGGACAAAATCATGAAAAAAATTTTTGAAGGAAAACAGCTTAGGTTTCCGCGTTGACCCGTTCATTGAGGAGCCTCTCCAATTCGATAATCCGCTCTCTCATCGCGTCGGTGAGAGCTTGGATATTTTCTTTTTCTGTGCGGTCAGGGTCGGCGTAATCGTTTGGATTCATGGGCTTGCCGATGAGCACATGGGCGCGCCCTTTGCCGAAATAATTGCCGTCCGTCACCACCGGAATCACCGGCTGCCGCGCCGCCAGCGCGATATAGGCGGCGCTGGGCTTGAAGGGCAGCGGTGTTTCCTCGCCGGGCTTGGGAATCCGGCTCTCCGGAAACACGCCGACGACCTTGCCCTTGCGCAGCAGCGCCTCGCTCTCGCGCATGAAGGAAAAATCATGCGTATCGCGGTTGACGTAGATGCCACCCATCATTTTGAGGAAAACGCCCAGCGGCTGCTTCTGAAACAGCACCTCCGCCATCTGCACGCGCAGCGTCCGGGTGAAAAACACAAACAGGTAGACGGCGTAGTCAAACACCGAGGTGTGATTGGACACCACCATCGCGCCGCCGCGGATATGCCTGTCCTGCGCCTGCCTGTCCTCGTAATATATTTTGGTGCGGAACAGCAGCTTTTGCGCCGGCCATCCCGTCACCTTGACAAACCAGTTAAAAAATTCTATCAGCATAAATGCGTTAAACCGTCTTTTCTATCACGTAATCATGCAGCGCCCGGACGGTGCTCATGGTCATGTCGCCGGTGGTAAAGCTGACGTGAAATTCGTCGCGCAGTCCGGCGATCAGTGAGAAATAATCCAGGCTCGTGCCGCCCAGCTCGGTGAAGAAATCCGCGTCGTAGCCGATTTCGTCCTCCGGCTTGTTTAGGGTCAGGGCGAACATGGTGATGATTTTACGGGCGATTTCGTCGTCCGCTCTGCCCTGCATGGCGCGGTCGGGGACGACCTCGGTCAACGCGCCGTCGCTGAGCGCCCTGGAAAGCCGCGAACGGTTGAGCTTGAACTCCGCGTCGGTCATCAGCGCGTCCTCGACAAAGACAAGTCCGGTAATCTGTCCGGCGAGGTTCATTTCCGCGAGCTTGGCTTTCAGCGCCTTTTCAATCGCTTTCAGCCGTTCGCCGGTGATGTAGCGGCTGACGGAGACAATCAGCGTGGGAACGGTTTTGCCGCCGCAGTTTTCGCCGACCAGACAAACGCCGCGGACGCCGCTGACCGTCAGGCGGCTTTCAATCAGGTTGGGGTTGAGGTTTTCGCCGCCGGGCGACACAATCAAGTCGTCCTGCCTGCCGAGAATCCGGTAACAGCCGCCTTCAAAGGAAGCCAGATCGTGGGTGTTGAACCAGTCCGCGTTGTCGTGCGCCTTGCCGTCCTCGATAATATAAGAAGCCATCGCCTTGCCGCGAACGAGCAGCTCGCCGCTGTCGCTGAGCTTGTATTCCACGCCCTCCATAGGCGTTCCGACAGAGCCGGAGCGCAGCACGCTGAGCTTGCCGCTGAGCTCCACGGAGGTAATGCCGATTTCGCTCATGCCGTAGCCGTCCGCGAGACGGTAGCCAATCGCGTTGAAAAACTCGAGCACCGGCTCGCCGATACAGCTGCCGCCGGTTATCATAAACTGCACGCTCTCGCCGAACATGCCCTCGCGCACCTCGGCAAAGGCTTTCTTCGAGAACGCGTCGCCAAGCGGAGAATCGCCCAGCCTACGCCGGATGGACATGCCCTTCTGGAACTTGTTCCAGGTCTTGTCTCCCCTGTCGCGGATGGTGCGCATTGCCTGTTCATAGACCTTTTCCCAGAATAGCGGCACCGCGAAGATATGCGTCACCTTGTGGCGCTTGATGGTGTTGGTAATCGTCTGCGGCTGCATATCGTTGAGCCGGACGAGGGTGCGCGAAAAGAAGGAAAACCAGATGTACACCGCCACCAGACCGAAAATGTGGTAAAAGGGCAGGAAGGTCAGCAGCTTCAGCTCTCCTTCGTAATGCTTTTTGACCTGGGCACAGCGCCGGATAATGCTGTAGCTGCCGCGAATCTGGTGATAGAAGCCCTCGGCGGTATAGGCACAGATTTTGACGTGCGACGACGTGCCGGAGGACATCACCATAATCTCGGTACCGAAGCGGTCGGACTGATAAGGCTCGCCGTCCGGCTTGAGGTCGGCCGCGATGAGCGTTCTGACGGAAAAGCTGCCGGAATCGGCAATCACCGCCGCGGCGTTCGTCACGCGCAGGGCGTATTCCAAGGTTTCGCCGTCCAGACGGAGGTTCATCAGCAGCGGACGGAAGCCGCAGCAGAGCACCGCCCAGAATATCTCTATCCAGTCGAGCGAATTGTCCATATATATACCGACAACGGCGTTTTCAGCCGCGCCGGAGAGTCGGCTTTTCAAAATTGCCGCGCGCCTGAGCGCGTTTTCCTGCGCCTGCGCGTAGGTGGTCTTGCTCACGCGGTAGCCGCGGCTCTCCTCCCAGAGAATATTGTCCTTTTCGGAGAACATCAGGGAGAACAGCGAACGAAAGCTCTTGTCCGATTCGTTGTAACGGCGGAGCTTGTCGTCCACAAAGGCGTCGATGGAATCGAAGCCTGCAATATTCGTCGGTTTCATCATTCTCACACTTCTTATTAAAGCAATACCATTTTAGTATACCATTTTTCTGCCTATTTTGCAACAAAAGACGACAGAAAAACAGCTTTTTCCTGTAAAAATATCACGGAAATCAGCGCATTTTTTTATTCAATAAAAATAAATTGGATTTTTATGCTATAATGAAAACAAGAAATCCCGAAAGGAAAATGCTTATGAATAAACAAATCCGCAAGGTTTCCAACACGACTGCGCTGCCGGTGCTGATTTTTGCGCTGGGTACGCTTGTTTTCAGCGCGCTTGGCGAAATTCTTTTTGAGGTCATCGAGCGCGCCGGCGTGCCGCTCTACTCTGAGATGAAAACGCTGATTCTGTATTCTCTGGTGTATATCGTCGGCGGTGGTATCGCGGTGCTGGTTTTTTACCGCGTCAGGAGCAAAGAGACCGGTCTGCGGCTTGGTCAGGCGTTCCAAAAGCCGCAGCAGTCCGCCGGCTGGATCATCAAATGGTTCGTGATTATCTGGGGGTTGACCTACGTTGTCAATTATCTGACAACCCTGTTCACCGCGCTGATGAGACTGCTCCATATCGAGCTGCATGCGCCTCAGATTCAGTTTGGCAGCGAACCGTTCGATATTTTTGTCTCCGTCGTAACCATCGCGATATTCGCGCCGGTGGTTGAGGAGCTGGTTTTCCGTTCGGCTGTTTACCGCAACGCCGAGGTCATGGGACAGGGCTTCGCCATCATCACGTCGGCGCTGTTCTTCGGACTGATGCACGAGAACTACGCGCAGTTCTTCTACACCTTTGTGATGGGCATGGGCATGGCTTTCCTTGTCGCGAAAACGCGCTCGGTGATTCCGACTATCCTCTTTCACTTCCTGCTCAACGGCTACGCGGTGCTCACCGGCACACTGCTTAGCGACATTAGCAACATCGACATCAACAATCCCTCTCAGCTGCAGGATTTGCTCGTTATCAATCCCGGGCTGACGGTGAAAATACTGATTCCGGCGCTGTTCGACATCGGCATGGCGATCGCCGGCATTGTGCTGCTGATTGTCACCCTCGTCAGGTGCAGGGGCAGGCTCGGTCTGATGGGCAGCGTGTTCCACGCCGGCGTTGGCAAAAAAATCGCGGTATTCTTTACCGCGCCGGTGACAGTTATCACGCTGCTTCTCCTGCTTGCCGCCACGGTTGCCCGGGCTTTCGCTTTCGTGTTGCATTAACAGAAAACAGGGACGCTTCCGCGTCCCTGCTGTTTTATTCCGCCGGCTCTGCCGCCGGTGCTTCTGTTTGTTCGGTTGGCGGCGCGTCGGTCGTCTCCTGCGCCTTGGTTTCTTCCTTGGTCGGCGCTGCGTCCGTCGGCTTGGCGGTGACATAGACCACGCAGCTAACGGTCAGTCCGTTATGCGTTGTCAGCGAGACGGTGCTCTCGCCGGCTTTCTTGGCGTGAATATGGAGCAAGCCGCCCGACATCTCCGCCGATACGCAGTCGTTGCTGACGTTGACGGCGCATTTTTTGATTGCCGCGTTCTCCGGCTCAATGCTCACATGAATGCTCGCGCTGCCGCCTTCGCCAATCGTGACGGAGCCGCGCTCAATGGTAATGCCCGTGACCGCCAGCGCCTCAATCTCGGCGGCGACGTTGCCCTGAATGTAGCTCAGATAGGGATTGACATGGGCGCTTGTCACCGTGTCGGCAGGAATATTGCCCTGCACCGGCGCAGAGGTTGGCTGGGTTGCCTTGACGGTCGGCTTGGTCGTCTCCTGTTTTTTGGTTGTCGGCTGCGTAGAGCCCGATTGCGTCGTACCGGCTGCCGTCGGCGCTGCTGTGCCGGCAGTCGCCCTGACTGCCGCCCTCTCATCAGGCGTTGCGGAATCCACCGTCGCCGCCGAATCCGGCGTTGCCGCCGTCTGCGGCTGGGAACACGCGGCAGTGCTGACAGCGAGTATCGCCGCCAGAGCTGCAATGACTATTCTCTTCATAACCCTTCACCACGCAAATTTCTTGCGTCAAACACACTCATACTATCGTCTGATAAAACTTGTTTTTCATCAATTCTCCGCAAATAATACGAAGAAATACCAAATACTATTATAATACAAACAGCGCGGCTACGTCAAGTATCCGCGCTGTGAAAATTATGTGAAATTTTTATACCGGACGAAGCACGTTGCCGAGCTTGTTTCTCGGAATTGAGAAGGCGACGTTGTTGGCGTGGTCGCCGACGCGCTCCAGAATCGTGAGCATATCGAGGAATACGGTGCCGTTTTCGGCGCTGCACACGCCGTCGTTCATACGGCGGATATGGTTGAATTTGTAAATCTTGACGTGGCTGTCGAGCGAGCTTTCCGTCTCGATAATCGACTTGGCGAGGTCAAAATCCATACTCTGCGCCTTGAACAGCGTGAAGCCCTCTTCAATCAGCTTGGTGACCATCTCGTCGAGGTTGTGCATTTCCTCCAGCGCCTCGTTGGAGAACTTCATCTTCTTTTCCATCATTTCACGCGCGCACTCGATAATGTTCTCCGCGTGGTCGCCGATGCGCTCGATATCCTGAATCGCGGAGTACATAACGCCCATGGTTTTGCGGTCGCTGTCAAGGATATCCAGACCGTTAATCTTGACGATATAGCGCGTGATTTCACTGGTGAGATAGTCGATAACCTTCTCGTTTTTCTCAACCTTTGTCATCGCGCTGGTGTCGTGCTCAAAGAACGCCTTCATCGCGTAGCGGTAGTTCTTCTGCGCCAGCTCGCTCAGGCGCTTGCACTCGTTCTCAACCGAGAGAACCGCCATCGGCGGCGTGGTAAGAATACGGGTGTCGAGATAAACCGTCGCCATCTTCTCCTTGTCGTCGTCAAGGTCGGGCAGAATCAGCATGGTCAGCTTGACAATCAATTCCGAGAACGGCAGCAGAATCACGGTAATCGCGATATTGAACATAATGTGCGTCGCGGAAATCTGAGCCGCCAGTCCGAGCGTATCGGCGGGAATGAGCATGCCAATCCACTGCGTGACCGGCAGGAAAACCGTCAGAATCGTCATCAGCAGCGCGCCGATAACGGAAATCAGGAAATTGGACAGCGCAATCTGCTTGGCGGTACGGTTGGCGCCCAGCGAGGAGATAAACGCCGCAGAGCACGCGCCGACATTGAAGCCGTAAATGACATAGACCGCCTGATCCAGGTTGGTGATAACGCCCGCCATTGCCAGCGCCATGAGAATACCGACCGAAGCCGAGGAGCTCTGGATAATGCCGGTAAAGACCACTCCGACCAGCAAGCCCACCAGCGGGAACGAAAGGTTGTCGGCAATGCTGACAAACGCCTGGCTCTCGCCCATCCACTTGAGGTTATCGCTCATCAGCGACAAGCCGAGGAAGAGCATGCCGAAGCCGGCGGCAATCTGTCCGTAATACTTGTGGTTGTTCTTGTGGCTGAAGGTGATGACAAGCGCGCCGAGGAAGATGAATATCGGCACAAACGCCTTGATATCAATCGCCATCAGCAGCGAGGTGACGGTGGTACCGATTTTGGCGCCGAAGAGCACGCCAATCGCCTGTCCCAGCTCCATCAGTCCGGCGTTGGCAAAACCGACGACCATCGCGTCCGTCGCCGAGGAGCTCTGAATCACCGCCGTGACCATCACGCCGACCAGCATCGCAAAGAACTTGTTGCTCGTAATCTTCTGCAGCAGCGTTCTCAGCTTGTTACCGGCGGCAAGCTCCAAGCCCTCACCCATACTTTTCATGCCGATGAGGAACAGTCCCAGACCGCCCAGCGCCATGATGACCTTCAATACGATACTATAAGTATCCATATAGCTTACCTCTTATTTACAGATTCGTGCTGACGCAAGTCAACAGTTTTATTATATCACACTTATTGCGTTTTTTCCACAAATTTCTTGTGATTTCTCGAATTGTGACGGATTTGTACAAGGCGTACAATTTGAGGATATTTTTTTGTTTTGATTGACATTACGACAAGGTTATATTACAATGAAAGCAGCACATAAAAAAGCAGAAATGTCTTTACGAAATACAATATGAAACAAATTCAAAGGAGTTGACAGGCAAATGAAAAAAGTAATCTCGCTGCTGCTCGCGGCAATGCTGGCTGTTTCGTTGTTTGCAGGCTGCCAACGCGCTCCGAGTCCGCAGTCGGACATTTCCAGCGCGCTGGACAGCGCCAAGTCCGAGTTAAGCAGCGCGCTGAACGGTGCCCGGTCTGATATCAGCAGTGCCCTTGACGGCGCGAAATCCGACCTGAGCAGTGCCCTTGACGGCGCAAAGTCAGACCTGAGCAGCGCGCTTGACGGCGTGGTTTCACAGGGCAGGCTCAACGACGATACAAGCTCGTCTTCCGGCGGTCACCAGGCGCAGACAGTCTACACCATGGACGATGTGAAGGCGCTGAAACGGACGAACATCTTCGCCGCCAACGCAATTGAGCACATCTTTGACGGCACGATTAACAGCAAGGGCAAGGCGACGGGCTACCACTACGACAACATTGACGGCAGCAAGGGCAGCATCATCGCCGGCACCGTGAGCAAGCCCGACAAAAACGGCGTATACACCGCCAAGGTCGAGGTCAGCGGCGTGAAGAAGAACGGTTTTTCGTCCTTCTATCCGGACAGCTGGTCGCCGCAGCAGGTGGTTGACGCGATTAACGAAGCCTACGAGGACGCGCTTTCCGACAAGAGCAACAAGCAGGGCGACCTGTGGATTGGCTACGCCGGCGATTTGGAAATCGACATGTACCTCAACAACAAGAAGCTGATTACCACCGCTTATCCGATTTATCAGGGAGGTTGACATGCTGCCATTCACCATCAAGCCCGGCAAGGGCAAACGCCCGCCGACGGTTCAGTTTGAAGATAAAGGGTACGCGCTCGCGTCCGAGCTGTTATTGGCGGAAAGAAGTATCCTGCCGCAGCTGTGCGAGCTGCTGACAAACGCCGCCGAGGAGGATTTCACAGAGGAAAGCCTGAGCGGCAACGCCTTCACCGTAGAGGTCAGCCGCCGCAAAACCGTTATCACCAACGACGTGACGGATAAAACGCTGGAAATCCCGACAGCGGATTTGAAAACCGCTGCGGAAGCCTACGCAAAGGCGCTGAAAAAATAAACGAAAAAATGGCTTAAACATTACTGTTTAAGCCATTTTTTGATGGTCTTTAATCGCTGTAGCCCTCACCGTAGAGCGTGACGAAATTGGAGTGCACGCCCTGGGTTTCACCGTAGTAGGGCGCGACGACGCAATCAAAGGACGCTTCCGCGTCAATGCCGTAGATGTCAAAGGTGGTGCCGGGGGTAAAAAACGCCGCCCAGGATTCGTCAACGGTGCCGTGGTCGCGCACAAAGACGCGGTACTTCGTGGCGTTTTTAACCGGCGTCCATTCCATGTGAAGCGTGTCGTCAATCCGCTGCGCTGTCAGCGCCGGCTTCTCGATGTCGCCGTAAACGTGATGATACACCTTGGAATACGCGCCCCTGACGCCGCCGTAGAAAACCGGCTGCAGCTGGAAGTCATAGGAGACGCCCTTCACCGCGTCCGGATACAATACGGCGCCGGACACGGTCTGGTATTGGTTCCAAGTATTGGAGGAGGATTCGCGGTAATACAAAATGTAGCTGACCGCACCCTCCGTCGGCACCCAGTCAATCACGATGCCATCATCGTCATTGAAAATGCGCAGAACCGGCTTGCCTGTCGAGACGGGGCTGTATTGCAGGCGCTTGACAGCCGAATAATTGCCGGTCTCGTCCTGATAGACGGGCTGCACCTGCACGCAATAGGTATCGTCTCTGGTGAGGTACAGCAGCGGATAATAGTTGTTGGTCGTGTAAACGTAATCCCATTCCGGATCGAATTCATTTCTGAAATAGACGATGTAACCGGTTGCGCCGGCAATCGCGTTCCATTCCGCGCGGATACCGTTTGACTTGTTCGAGAGCGTCAGCGACGGCTTGACCGTGGGAACATACACCAACCGCTGCACGGTGGAATACGGTCCCTTTGCGCCGTTCTTTCCGAGCACCTGTATCTGCAGGCAGTATTCAAAGCCGGGCTTGATACCGAGCAGAGGATAATAAAGGTTGGTCGTTTCGGCGGACGACCACTGGCTGTCCGTCGCCAGCCTGTAGTAGACCTTATAGGACGTAGCGCCGGCAACCGCCTTCCATTCCGCGCGAATGCCGTTGGACTTGTTGGACAGCGTCAGAACCGGCTTGGTCATAGTGGAAACCGTCTTGCCTGACGACCACGCGCCGTAGGCGGTGCCGTTCTTTTCGGTCTGGTACATGGCGCGTACCTGATAGGTATACACCGTGCCTGCCTCGGCGTTCTTCTGCGTGAACGCCGTATCGGCTGTGGTGTAGTAGGTGTAGGCTGACGCGCCCTTTTTCAGCTCGGCAATCTGATAACGGTTAGCGCCCTCAACCGGTTCCCAGTTCAGCATGACATCACCCTGATAGCGCAGGCCGGAAATCACCGCTCTGCTCAGCGCGGTCATGCTTCTCACCTTGGAATAGCCGCCCTTTTCGCCGTCTGGCGCTACCGACTGCACCTGCATGTAATAGAGCACGCCGGACGCGGCTTCTGTCAGCGTGTAGGACGTGCCGCTTGTCTCGTCAGACGACCAGCTCTCGCCTGCCTGACGGAAATAGACAATGTATTTTGCCGCGCCGGAAACAGCGCTCCACTGCGCGCGCAAGCCGTTTGACTGATTGGAAATGCTGAGCGTCGCCGGAGCGCTCACCTTTGCCGCGAACGCCGTCGGAACCGCCGCCGTCAGCATGACAAGCGCCAGTACAACGGCAATCAATTTACCTAATTGTTTCATCTCAAAACCTCCTAATATGTCTGTGCAATGTCCCATTGCGCTGCCGAATCTTCCCACGGAACAATCCCGGCGCTTTCCTGCGGCTGAGAACGGGCGCTGCCCTGCGCGGAGGATTCAAACGGATTCTCTATGGGCGGAATGTCAAACGCCTCAATTTCGACCAGCGCTTGTATTTTTTCCGCGTAATCCCCGCCGTCCGTCTCCTCGTCAGCATACGCGCTGACCTCGGATTCCTGCTCCTCAGCACCGTCGTCGGCTTCCGGCGCAGGCGGTTCCGTCGGCGCGTCGGTTTCAGGCTCCGTTGCCGGAGCTGTTGCAGGCGCGGTTTCAGGCTCCGTCGCCCTTGTCGGCGGCTGCGTCGGCTTTTCTGTCGGCGCGATTGTTGTAACCGGCTGTACCGCCGGCTCCTTATCCTGCGCCTTGCCCTCTGCCTTCGGCACCGTGAAGCAAAATACCGTCACGCACAATGCCAGCACGCCAACCAATACCGACAGAATCACCGGCGTGCGCCTGTTTGACAAAAGCTGCCGGACGCGACGCTTCACCGAGGTTTCGGCAAACGCCACCGGGCAGGCGGACAGCAGGGGACTGCTGACGCTGCAGCGCACCAGCGCAAGCGCGTATTGCTTCTTCTCTCCGGCGCTCATGCCGCGCGTCGCGTGAGCGTCACACGCCGTCTCAATATCCTGCGAAAACGCGCGGAACGCCAGCCACACCAGCGGATTGAACCAGTGCAGGCAGACCGCCAGAAAGCCCAGCGGCTTCCACACGTTATCATGACGGGCAATATGCGACTGCTCGTGCAGGAGAACAAAGCGCTTGTCCTCCTGAGAAATGCCGGACGGCAGGCAGACGCGCGGACGGAAAACCCCCATCACAAACGGTGCAGGAATACGGTCGCACAACAGTGCGCCGGATTCGTCCGGAATACCCTCGCGCGTTCTGCGCCGCAAGAGCAGCCAGCTCAGCAGCATGTAAAACAAACAAGCCGCCGCGCCTAACAGCCAGACAACACACGCGATATGCGACGCGGAAACGCCGCTGTCCGTCACGTAGCCGACAGCCGCCGGAACCGTTCGCTTCGGAACGGTCAGCAGCCTGACTTCCGTTTCAACGGAAAACGGCAGCAGCAGCCTTGCGCCAAGCACTGCCCACATTGCCGCCGACAATCCGCGCGGCAGCCTTGGGCACACCGCACGAAGGAGCAAAATCACCGCTGCTATCACCGAGGACATCAGGGTGACTTCCAGTAGTTTTGAAAAAGCCGCGTCCATTTATTCCTCCGTCATTGCATCAATCATGCGCCGGATTTCCTCCGCGTCCTTCGGGCTCAGCTTCTTTTTGGCTGTGAACGCCGCGACAAAGCGCGGAAGCGAACCGCCGAACTGCTCGGCGACATACTGACTGCTCTGGTCGGCATAGAAATCCTCTCTGGAAATCTGCACGCGTACCGTCTTGTTGTCATTGACAAAAATGCCGCGGAGTATCATGCGTTTCAGCACCGTGTAGGTGGTCGTGCGCTTCCAGTTGAACTCCTTCTCGCACAGCTTCACCAGCTCCGCCGTGCTCAGGGGCGCCTTTTTCCACACCAAATCGCAGAACTTTGCCTCGACAACGCCTAATTGATTCATCTTTCTGCCTCCTTGTCTACAGGCTTTAGTCGCCTTTGCCTATAGTCTATCACATGTAGACACATTTGTCAAGAAAAATATCCGATAAAAAAGCCACACCCAAAA
>CAMVTS010000054.1 GCA_947170465.1 uncultured Clostridia bacterium | reverse complement strand
GCGGTGCTCCCAACTCCATCGGCGCAGGCACTAACAGCACTTGCGGCACCGTGACCATCGGCGGCGTAGAGGGAGCTGTTTCCGAAAGCCCCTATACCTATCGGCCTGAATAACCGGAAAGGATGTGCATGAATATGGTTAAAGAAAAATATGAGAGCACCGAGCTGGAAATCATCAAGTTTCTGACCGAGGACGTCATCACCACAAGCATGGTCTACGAAGAAGATGAATTGCCGTTTGTACCGCATAAACCGTAATTAAATAAATAACCTTTCGTAATCCCGGCGGCAGCTAACGCTTACCGCCGGGATTATTAAATGCATTAGCACCACTCAAAATTTGCACCGCATGAAACAAAGAAAACGCTGTTTTCTGTCGTGCTGAAAATGCTGACCGTGGTTTTATACAACTTCACCAAGAAAAACGAAAATGCTGCACTCAGTGGATTTGCCGAGTGCAGCATTTTTAAGGATTAATGATAAATGATTATGGCTGAAAATCGTTTTGCTGTTCGATTAGTTGATGATTAACGAAGGGAATAAATCAGTTTTAAGATTTATAAGCAAACTTTCTCAGAACCCAAAACAACCCTTCCAAACCTCGCAAAAATTTGCTGGTCTTATGATGATGTTCCGGGATTTTTTGCAAGTTCCAACCTCAATTTTGCATAATTGACTTTAGCGCCTTGCAAAACTGAAAACACGAAAAAAGGCTTGAAACGGACGTTCCAAGCCTTGAAAGTTCAGTATTTATGCGGATAATCGTTGCGGCGTTCACGTTTGGAGACCGCTGCTCTACCAACTGAGCTATACCCCTAAATATATTATCGCTGCAAATGAACGCGTGTCACTTGCAGGAATAATAATAACACAGACACGTGTATTTGTCAAGATGTTTTCTTGATAAAAACGCAGAATCGTCTGCGTTGTAAATAGATGTGACCCATTTTAGGTAAAAATAAAAGCAACGATATGGTAGAATGTTTTTGCCCGCCTTTGGAGTGGAGCGTAGCGGAACGGAAAAGGCGGGCAAAAACGGCGGATTAGGCAGAGAGCTTCTCCGCCAAGAGCTGCTTTGCGCTTTTCCATCCAAGAGTTCTCATTCTCTTGCTGTTGCTCCATTCCAAGTGGTCTTTGAGTTTCCTGTTAAAATCCTCTACGCTTGTGAAGGTTTCCCAGTCGTAGAAATATCTCTGATCGTTTCGATGACTTCTTTCTACTTTTCCATTGTGCCAAGGCGTTCTGGGTGGTATCAGCTTATGGTTTATTTTCAATAATTGAAGCGCTTTATCAAAGGGACATGTTACATCATCACTGATATACTTATAGGTGAATTCTGTGCCGTTATCCGTTTGTATTGTCTGAATTCTAAACGGAAATGCCTTTATCAACATTTTTAGAAATCTTACGCTATTTTCCGGTGTATGCTCCTCAAAGCCGTACACAAACCTCATTCGCGTACATTCATCTATCGCTGTCCACTGATAAAGGTGCTTGTTATCGCGCAAAGCCTTGCCTCTGAGACAATTAAACGGTACTTCTTTTACATCTATCTGCACCTTCTCGCCCGGTGTCAGCAACTCTGGATATCGTCTTTGCTTGCGGCTTTTCTTCTTCGGTTTTTTCTGCTCGTGTAACCCCATTCTTTTGGCTGCATATACCATTCCAGAAAAGCTGCGCTTGTACCCTTTTCTCAGCAGATCGGTATATACGCCATCCCAACCGTACCTTTTGAACTTTTTCTTGAATGAATTCTTTATCTGTCGTTCTTCTTTGGGTGTATGTCGGTTAGGATGGTTATGCGGTCTGTGTGAGCGTTCTTTCAGTGACTGCCATGTTCCGTCGTATTTCGCGCACCACCGTTTGACACTCGAAAGGCTCACTCCGTATTGTTCACTTGCTGCGCTCTTTCCTTTTTTGAGCGCATATTTAACTACCGCTTGCTTTTTCATGGCTTCTTGTGTTACAATGTTCATGAGAAGTAACTTCCTTCTTGGTTAATGTGTTTTGTGGTGATTCCATTATACCATATTTTTGAAGTTACTTCTCTTTTTATTGGCTCATATCATTTTAACACATACATTTTCTTGATAAAAACGCAGAATCGCAAGTCTTTTTAAAAGATTTTTCCCGGAAACATACAGTTTTAGCACGCGATAGTTGAAACCGTTATGATAAACTATGCCGCACTACTCACACGCAATTTCCGTGGTCTTTGACCGCTGCTCGAACACGGTTGAACAAGCACGTTTTCGGAAGATTATTTCATCGGCTGCGATGTGGCTGGGTAATTCGACAAAAAGTCCTATTATTCGCTCTTGACACGTTTTTTCTGACGCGATATAATAAATACAACAGAGGAATCAAATTTCCCCATAGCTTGACAAATGCCGAGCTATGGGGATTTTTTATGCCCGAAAAAGCATTGTCCTGAATATAGCCCTATGGTTCGTGTAGAATTGGAGTATGGGAAGTTGAAATAGTTGGTTTTCCACAATATTTTGCCTTGAATTTTGTCAGGGGCTTTGCTGGATATTGACCACTGCTTGTGGTATTGTTGTGGTTACAAAAAACAGGAGGTTGATACGATGAAACGTGTATTATTAGACAACGGAAACATTTGGCAGAAGTCAGATGGTCGCTGGATAGGAATGGTGCGGTACAAGGATGAGTTCGGCGTCGCCCAACGCAAGAGTTTTTCAAGTAAGAAAAAGAAAATGCTTCAAGCGAAGATGACGGAGTACGTCAAGAACTTCAATGATCAAGTCGCTAATTCCGATGAATCCCGCAAGCCACTGAAAGAGAGCATGAAAAACTGGCTGCGTGTGTACAAGTACCCGGAAGTAGAGCGCACAACCTATGACCGATACGAATGTACCGCCGAGCACCAAATCTATCCCTACATCGGAAACAAGCCTGTCGGTGACGTGACACCCGCCGACATCAAGAAGTTGCTCACCAAACACATGAATAACGGCTATGCCTTCACAACGAGCAAGAAAGCCTACTCGCTGCTAAAGATGTTCTTCAAGCAGCTCTTTCAGGAGGGAGCGATTCCAAGTAATCCAATGGCGTTGATTGATATGACGAAAAAGGACAACTACCTCGCCGCTCAAAACAAGGAGAGCAAGCCACAGTGTGATTTGGTAGTCGTGTTCACTGATGAAGAATTGGAGAAAATCAAGACAGAGGCGTTCAAACGCTTCGAGAACGGCAAGCCTGTCTATCAACAAGCGGCGGCATACTTCCTCATGCTCAATACAGGATTGAGAGCAGGGGAGCTTTGCGGAATCATCAACAGCGACATTGATTTGGAGCATAGGGTTATCCATCTTCAGCGTGGCGTGAAAGAAGTCCACGTCCGCGACGGCTTGGAATACGTTCCAAAGTTGGAGGTCAAGGTCGGCAAGCTGAAAAGCAAAACTAGCAAACGTGACGTGCCGCTCAATGACACTGCGGTAGAAATGATTAACCGCTTGCGCGAGGAAGTGTATCTCGGTGAGGACGCTCCGCTCATACCTGACGAGAACGGCAACTTCACGAACCCACGCAATATGCGTAACAGATTCTATCGGATTCTTGATGCAATAGGGTTACCGCATAAAGGCCTGCACACTTTCAGGCATACATTCGCAACAAGGTTGATAAACGGTGTAAAACAACCAGACGGAAGCGTGAAAGCCCTCTCAGTAAAACAGGTTGCAGAGTTGCTTGGGCATACCACTTCGGAAATTACAGAAATCTACTACGTCAAGCGTGACACTACAAGACTTGCCGGACTGACCGATAACTTCAATCTGTAACGCAAAAATTGCGAAGCTAAATCAAAGATGATACCCTGTTCTCTATACACCTACGAGTATAGAGGACAGGGTAAAGCGTACCTAAAATGGATATAAATTTGACTTTCCTTGACTTTTGCTTTTGCTTGTGTTAAAATAATACTGACAGAAAAAAGATGAGGGAAGGAGATTCAATCATCAAAATCAAGACGGATATCGAAATAGTCGCGCGATGAAAGGTGAGAGAACTCTCCTTGAAACGTCCGGCTTTTTTCTTTGCTCTGAAATTTATGGGAGAGATACACGATGATTCTTTGCAAGCTGATGAAAAAATAACAGGACAGGAGTGATAAACAGGCGGTGGCGACATGTCACAGCCAAAGCAAGGTAACTATTTCAAGCTGCCAAATGAAATTTTCAATATGGATTTATCCGCAGGCGAAATTGCGCTCTACGCTTTCCTGATGCGAATGGAGGATAGGGAAACCTACACCTGCTACCCTTCATATAAAACCATCGGCAAAGCGTTGCAGATGAGCAAAAATACGGTGATGAAATATGTCAGGCAGTTGGAAGACAAAGAGCTGATAGAAACAGAGCGCACTCTCGTAGAAAACCGTGAAGGAGCGCTCCGGAACGGAAACTTAATATACAAAATTTTGCCGATAAAGCAGGCGATAGACGCCTTTCACAGACGACAGCTTTACAATTACGGCAGAAAGAAATAGCAGCAAACGCCTGTTAGTATTGCACAAATCAGGTTCAAGCCTCACAATCGGGTGGCAAGCAGGAGAAAGCAAGGGGGTTGCAAGTGCACCCCCTTGCGGTTCACAGCGGCCGGCAACGCCGACCGCAAGCCGTTTTTGAGGGTTCCTGTGCAGTTTTTCTTGGGTGCAACCTTGTTTGAGATTGGTGTAAAAAATAACGCTGTTGTTTTCAACAATCGCATAACCATCGGAAAAACAGGCGATTTTTGGGTGACACCCATGTTGGTGTAAAAGAATTTGGAGGTATTGATACGGATTCGGAAAACAAACAAAGGGTAAGTTTATACCTTGATAAGAAAACAATGCAGGTGGTGGATTCATTCATCAAAAAGAACGGACTTCATTCGCGGAATGAGTTTTTTGAGAAGGCGGCGGAGAACTTGATTGCGGATGAAGCCATCAAAGCAGGCGGCGATGTGATGAGTGAAAAGCTAGCCAAAGCTATCGAAGCGGTCTCTAAGAATAACGCGAAGGATATCTCAAAAGGGCTCTTCCGTTACGCGGTTCAGCTCGAAATACTGATGAGAGTTATCGCAAAGACAAATCATTTTACAGACGATGAGCTGGAAGATATGCGCCGGGAAGCCATCAATAATGTACGCCGGACGAGAGGGAAAATAAAGCTCGACGATATTGCAAAAGGTTGGTACAACGAAGAATAAACGCCCTGTTTCACCGTATTTCGCCCTGTGTGCGATTTGTTGGAGAAAGGCGAGAAAGTACCCGTCAAAACCGTTTGCACCGATTTTGAGCGTTTGTCACGGTTTGAGAGCGACAACGTGATTTGAAAAGGGCAGGGAGCACATCCATATTCGCCTATTACGCTCGCCTTTTTTACAATACACATAGTGTGTTGTAAAAACAAGGCACCAGCACCGTTCAAAATTTGCGCCGCATAAACAAAGATAACCCGAAAAAAGTTCTGGACTTTTTCTTTTTCTGTGGTATCCTGTTGTGCTTGAGAAGGAGGTATCGACATGGATACGATAAAAGAATTGTTCTACGGCAACATACACCCGTTTGAGCGAGATGTCCCTAAAGACAGCGAGGTTGACAAGCTAAATCAGCTTATTATCAGGCATACTGTAACACTCAAAGCGACGCTGAACGAGCAGGAGATGCAGACTGTAGAAAAACTAAAAGATGCATTGACGGAGCAAAGCAGCTTGAGTGAGTGCGAGGGTTTCATCAACGGCTTTCAGTTAGGAGTTAGGCTGATGGCAGAATCACTTTATGGTGGAGAATAACTAATCGCCCGGCAGTGTGTTGTACGCTGTCGGGCAGACTTTTTTGCATATTTTCACCGTATTTTGCTCTGCGAGTGATTTGTTGAGCTAAGGCAAGGAAAGTATTCGTCAAAACTGTTTGTGCGATTTTGAGCATTTGCTGCGGCTTGTAAGCTGATAGCTGGCTATAAATAATAATGTAGCTCTTGACGAAAATAGATTTGAAATGTATAATATATGAAAATTCTAGTCATATAGATAATTACGAAAGGACTTGACACGGCGATAACGATGTGCTACACATGCACAGCAATTTGACCGGCTTACTGTGCTCTGTCGGATTCGGCGTGTTTTTATAATTATTTTAAAAAAATGGAGGACAAAATGAAAAAAAGAATGATTGCATTGGCGATGATTGCCGCTATGGCTATCGGTTTGACAGCCTGCGGCGGTCAATCATCATCAAACAACAGTGCGGCAACAACAACAGCAGAAGCAACGGCAGCAGCGACAACAGAAGCCACTACAACTGCCGCGAACGTAGGAGAAGCACCAGATTATTCCAACAAGGCTTGCTGGTATAAGATTCCGGAAATCAAGAAGGATGTGGACACATTTTTCATTTACCCGACTGTATACAATGGAATGAACGAAAATGACCCTGAGTTCGCTCTGCTTGATAACGAAGAAATGAAGCAGGGAGTGGAAGCAATGGACAAGACTCAGGCAAGTGTGTTCGAGGAATCTACCAATGTTTTCATTCCCTATTACCGTCAGGCAAGCACGCTGTATGTAGGAAAAGTCGTTCAAGAAACGGGAAGTGCGGATAAAGCAGTTTCCGGCACACCTTATCAAGACGTAACATCTGCACTTGATTATTACTTTAATAATTATAATGGCGGGCGTCCGTTTATCATTGCAAGTCATAGCCAAGGGTCGGCAATAAACAGACTCATTCTGAAAAATTATTTCAAGGATCATCCTGATTATTATGAGCGAATGATTGCAGCATATTCAATAGGTTATTCCATTACAAAAGAAGACATGGAAGAATGTCCGCATCTGAAATTCGCAACCGGTGAGTCTGATACGGGAGTAATCATCAGCTGGAACACCGAAGGACCTAAAAATGTAGAGCAAAAAGCATTTAATTTTGTTGTGTTACCGAATTCAATTTGCATCAATCCGTTGAACTGGAAAAGAGACGACACTTATGCACCTGCCAGTGAGAACAAAGGCTCGTTGATTGTGAATGAAAAAACAGGAGAGCTTGAAATTGGAGATGTCGGCGCAGACGCACAGGTAAATCTCGAAAGAGGTGTCGTTGTAACGAATTCCAAAAATGCTCCCGCAGATGCAGCCGAATTCTTAGGACCACAGAGCTTTCATCCCGAAGACTATGGATTTTATTACAATAACATCAAGGAGAACGTAGCGAAGCGCATTGCGGCTTACAAGACAGAAAAATAATATTTTGCATTTATCGTCGCTTAAAATTTGCGACGCATTAAACAAAGAAAACGCTGTTTTCTGTCGTGCTGAAAATGCTGACGGTAGATTAGGAAAACTTTACAGAGAAAAACGAAAATGCTGCACCCGGTAATAATTCCGAGTGCAGCATTTACAGCATTTTTACAGATTTACGATAAAATATCAAGGTTGAAAATCAATGTGCTGCAAAGTTGTGCCGATATTTTAATAGTGATTGAAGTGGCTTTAAGATTTAGAAGCAGACTTTCTCGAAACCGAAAACAACCCTTCCAAACCTCGCAAAATTTTGCTGGTCTTTTGATGATCTTCCGAGATTTTTTGCAAGTTGAAACCTCAATTTTGCATAAATCACTTTAACGCCTTGCAAAACCGAAAACACGAAAAAAGGCTTGAAACGGACGTTCCAAGCCTTGAAAGTTCAGTGTTTATGCGGATATTCATTGCGGCGTTCACGTTTGGAGACCGCTGCTCTACCAACTGAGCTATACCCCTAAATATTTTATTGCTGCACGCGAGTCTTGCTCACTTGCAGGGAATATCATAGCATATACACACGCTTTTGTCAAGATGTTTTCTTGATAAAAACGCGGAATCGCAACTCTTTTTAAAAGATTTTTCCCGGAAAGACGTGCGTTTCGCGTGCGAGCGGTAAAGCTATTATGATAAACGATGCCGCACTACTCACACGCATTTTCCGTGGTCTTTGACCGCTGCTCATTCACGGATATTTTCACACGTCTATTGGTTATTTTTTCAGCGGCTGCGATATGGCTGCCACAATATACATTTTTGAAGTGTCAAGCGGTTCCTTGTTGAAAACTCACTCGAATTGTGATAGAATACTATTCGTAGATAAAGGCTGTAGATAGTGGAGAAAGTCAATGACAAATAAAGAGATATTGGAGATTGCATTACAGCAATCGGCGTATGATTGCAACTGCAAACCGGAAGACTTTATATTGGAACAGAATGTTGTGACGCTATCAAAAGCAAATCCTAAAGCAAGGAATTATATTCCGCTGCCTTTGGAATGTGACATTGTTTCTTATGGGAATAATGTTGTAGCACAGGTCAGTGAACGGACAAAATCTGCCGTATCAGAATACATCAATAAATTCGACGCATACCACTGCTTTGAAACGCCGCAAATCAATCTGCTGAATGATTTGCTTGCTCCGTTTGATTTGAAGGTTTGCTTTATGGCGGAGTATTTTCTACCGGACGTAACTAAGCTAAAGGAGCTTGACTGCGGTTATGAATTGCGTGTTTTACATAAGGATGGCTTTACGGATTTATACAAAAAACAGTGGAGTAATTGCCTGACGTTTCACGACAGAGAAAGAGATGTGCTGGCTGTCGGTGCTTATGATAACGGTAAACTCATAGAGCTTTCAGGTTGCTCCGCCGATTGTGAGATGATGTATCAAATCGGAGTTGACGTGCTTCCTGAATACAGACGAAAGGGTGTTGCTTCCGCTGTAACAAGCAGATTAGCACTTGAAGTATTGGCGCTGGGGAAGGTTCCGTTTTACTGCGCCGCTTGGTCAAATATCAAATCAGTCCGTAATGCTATCAAAAGCGGTTTTCGACCTGCGTGGGTAGAATTAACGGCGAGAAACAAAGAGTTTGTAAGTGAGTTGATAAAATGATTAATACTATTAAATGGATTTTCTTTGATATTGGCTCAACGCTTATTGACGAGAGCGTAGCCTATCGAAAAAGAATTGAAAGAACTATAGCAGGCACAAATGTCACTTATGATGATTTTTACAATAAAATGGTGGAGATTTCAAAATACAATCAAAGCGGTTACAATAAGGCGCTTGAAGCATATGGTTTGAAAATGGCTCCTTGGAACAGTGATGATGAGTTTGTTTACCCCGAAGCAGAGAATTGTTTGTGTGAGTTGAGTAAGCATTACAAAATCGGTATTATTGCAAATCAGAACTTGGGCAGCGAGGAACGTTTAGAAAAACTCGGCTTACTGAAATACATTGACCTTGTTATCGCTTCTGCTGAAGAAGGTGTATCAAAGCCTGATTTGCGGATATTCCAAATTGCTCTTGACCGTGCAAATTGCAAGCCTGAAGAGGCGTTGATGGTTGGAGATAGAATTGATAATGACATCATTCCTGCAAATAAGATTGGAATGAAAACCGTATGGATAAAACAAGGTTTCGGCAAGTATTGCGAACCGAAAACAGAAATAGAGCAGCCCGATTACACAGTGGAAAGCCTTAACGAATTGATAAGTATTTTATGATAAAGAGTGATGTTTATGCCAACGTGGAATCCAACACAATACGAAAAATTCTTGAAAGACAGAACACAGCCTGCTATTGATTTAGCCAACAGGCTAGAAGCGTTTACCCCTAACAGCATACTTGATTTAGGCTGCGGACCGGGCAACAGCACAAAGGTATTAAAGCAAAAGTTTCCACATGCCAGAATAATCGGCGCGGATAATTCTGTTGAAATGCTTGAAAAAGCAAGAGGATTATATCCCGATATAGAGTTTATCAATCTTGATGCGAATGGTGATTTGCGCGAAGTTAACGAAAAATTTGATATTGTATTCTCAAACGCCTGCATTCAGTGGCTTCCAAACCATAGAGAACTGCTGCCAAAATTGATGACTGTCTTAAAGCCAAGCGGTATCCTTGCAGTACAGATACCTATGCAGGCTGAACACCCTGTTCACATCATGATTAACGAGTTGGTTAATACCGATAAATGGAAATCAAAAGTTGCACCGAGACAATACAACAATCTTAGCACCACGGAATACTATGATGTATTATCTGATGTTTCAAGTGATTTTGAAATATGGGAAACAACCTATTGCCATCATATGCCGAGTTATGAAAGTATTATTGAATGGTACAAAGGCACAGGGCTGCAACCTTATCTTGAACAGTTGAATGAATCTGATGCAGATGATTTTACGAATGATGTGTATGTCAAATTGAAACAGCAATATAAAATGCAAAAGAACGGTGAAATACTATTCCGCTTTCCAAGGCTGTTTTTTATCGCAAGGAAATGACAGAGTATGATATCCTGTTGACAATACTTTTGAGTTTCAAAGGCGAGATTTCAGTGAAACGTATCTATATGAAAGCAATCAGATTTTTAAGTGTTATTTCGGCGATTGTATCAATCATAAATCAGCAGCCGCCAAGCAGGAGATAATTCCGCTTGGCGGCTGAAATTTATTAGTTTTCACATAATACGAATGAAGTACATGATATAGACAAACGCCCTCCGGTTTGTTATAATGAAAGAAAAATCAACGGAGGGTTGACAATGAGTGCGATTGGGGAACAGATTAAGAAATTCCGAAATCAAAAAAAATATACGCAGGAAAAGCTAGGAAATCTGATTGGCGTCACCACGCAGGCGGTTTCCAAATGGGAACGCGGCGGCACGCCCGACGCAGAGGTTTTGCCGAAGCTTGCCGATGCGCTGGGGGTGAGCATTGACGCGCTTTTCGGCAGAGAGGAGCAGGATTTGCACCTTTTGCTCACCAAAAAGCTGAGCAAGCTGCCTGTTGATGACGCGTATCACAGTGCCTTTGAAATATGTTGGTCGATGATGGTCGGACTGATCGGCGATGAGAATTATGCGGAAGATTTTATGGATACCTTTATGGGGCATTCCTACACCAACCGCAATCCATCGCCTGATTATTTTGCCAAGCTGATTCGTGATTCCGGTATTGTGACGGCGCGGGTTTCCAGTGACATCAATCAGTTTTATTTGCTTGCCGAGCCAAAGAAAGGCAGTATATTGGCACACTTGGAGGATATGGAAGCCATCAGAAGGGTGTTTGCGCTTCTTGCTGACAAGAACGTGTTAAAAATTATCTACTATCTTTATTCCAAGCCCATTATGCCGCTGACGCTTCCGTTAATCAGCCGGGAAACAGGGCTCGATATGCAGGATACGGAGCGGTATATGAAGCTGATTTGCGACAATAAGCTTGCGTATCCCATGACAATCGGCAGCGTGGACGGTGAGATTGAATCCTATGAAATTTGCAGAGAGGGCTGCCTGGTGCCGCTGCTCTGCTTAGCGGACGAGATTGCCAAAAAGATTCCCTTTCCGATTTTTAGTGTGATGGATAGAAAAAAGTCGTTTTTTTAAACTGATGGTTTAGTCTTGCTCTTATTAATTGATTATACGCATAAACAGTTGCTTGATATTATTGAGCAGCTGTTTTATGATATAGGGGAGGTGAATGAAAATGAAAAAAGTATTCGCAATTGTATTAAGCGCTGTAATGATAGCTACGTTTGCGGGCTGCAGCGCAAAGCCATCGGAAAGCGCCGCTGCTTCGGCAACACAGGCGCAGACAACACAGCCGGAAACGGTTGCCGCGGACGTAAAAAGCAAGCTGGACAAAGTATTGTCTGATGAAAAATTCAGGGGTATCGTTCAGATTTCAAAAGGCGGTACAGTGATATACCAGTACTCAAACGGCAACGACGATAACGGCAAGGTGCTGACCGTGGACGCTTCCATGCCGATTGGCTCCGTGTCCAAGCAATTTTGCGCGGCTGCGGTTATGCTCCTTTGCGACCAAAAGAAGCTCAGCGTGGACAACACGCTGGACAAGTATTTTCCCGAATACATAAACGGCAAAAAGCTGACCGTTAAAAACCTTCTCAATATGAGCTCCGGACTGACAAACTATCTGGAGCTGGTAAATCCGGCTGATACAAGCACCAATGAAGCGGAAAACATCAAAATGCTCAAAAAAGCAATCTTTGATAAAGAGCTCGTTTTTGAGCCGGGCAGTGATTATCAGTATTCGAACTCCAACTATCTTCTGTTGGCGGAGATTGTCGAGCAGGTAAGCGGCGTTCCTTATCATGATTATCTCCGCAAAAGCTTTTTTGAACCGCTGGAAATGACGCACACCGGTTTTACGGACGAAATTTCCGGCAATCCCGCATGGAGCTTTGCGCTTTCCGAAACGGAATCAACGGAAGAAGGCTTTTACACGCCCGGTATCACCAAGGGCGCAGGTGACGTGGTATCTAACGCGGAGGATATGGAAAAGTGGATGCGCGGACTCAGCGGCGGAAAGGTGATATCGTCTGAGGCGTACACGCAAATGTCGCAGAAGGTCAATCCATACAGCACAGAAGAATACTGCTATGGGCTTTGGCATATGCCGTTTGGCGGCGTAGGTCATGTCGGACATATTCCGCCGCATTTCGGCGCAATGGATTATATCAACACCGAGCGCGATGTATATCTGTTTGCGGTGACAAATTCCGGCCGCGGCATGTCCTATGTCCAGGAGATTCCGCAGGTGCTGCTCAGTATTTTGTTTGAAGAATAGGGGAGAGCTATGAAAAAGCTACTTGTGTTGATGATGAGTGCCATACTGATGACGGCAGCGGGGTGCACACAGCAGCCAAGTGAATCATCCGTGGAAACAACGGCCGCAACCACGGCGGTTGTCACCAATCTTGCCAAGCCGGATATGAAGCGGTGGCAGTATAACGCAGAATATGATTGGTATTATCAGCTCGGTATCAATTACTGCGAAACGCCTGCCAATATAAAATATGAACAGATTTCTGTTTTTGTTCCTGCCGCTTATGTCAGCGCCAAGGAAAACGGCGACGGTACCTACACCTGCGAAATGAACGGGAAAGCAGTAATAAACGATCATACCGCTGCCAACGCACCGATTATTATGCAGGTTCTCACCGAGGGATATGCTGCCGCTGAAGCGCTGACGGAGGATTTTGTGAACTTTAATAAGCGGTTTACGGAAACGCTGTCGGAATACACCGCGCAGGGCTTTGTATGTGTCTATGCAGGCTGCCGCGGCATCGACGAGGGCGCGCCTTTTGGAGCTGCCGACTTAAAGGCGGCTGTCCGCTATATTCGCTACAGCGACGATGTGCTTCCCGGCAGCGCGGAAAATATCTTTGCCTACGGCATGAGTGGCGGTGGTGCGACCCGAGCGCTCTAACCAAACGGGTCTGCTTTTCACACAGACCCGTTTTTATATAGAGTTATTTTTCTATCTGAGGTAACAGCCTTTCCAACATAATATCCTGCTGCGTTTTGGTGCCGATTGTATCGCTTGCCATAAAAACGGTCAGTTTTCTTTCGGGTGCCATATCAATAGTCGCGCTGTAAATGCCGATAAATCCGCCGTGGCCTGCCTCTCCTTTGCGCAGGCTCAGACCGAAGCCATAGGGAATTGATTCGCCGGCAGGCGTAGTCATCAGCTTGTAGCTCTCTTTTGAAACAACCTTACCCTGCGGCAGAGCGTTTAGCCAAATCTGCATATCCGACGCGCTCGAAATAATGCCGCCGGCGCCGACCATATTATAATTTATCGAAACATCATCAAACACATACGAATAGCCCTCAGCCCATTTCGGCGAGTCGAAAAGCTCATATACCGTGCCCGTATGCGTCATTTTCAGCGGCTCAAAGATGTACTCGCGCAACAGCGTAGTTATGTCCTTTCCTGTCACCATTTTGGCAATATCAGACAGCAGAAAATAATTGACATTACTGTAGTTGTAGCTCTCTCCCGGAGCGGAAACAGGTTCGTTTGAAAAAATAATCGCTTTTTGCGCGTCAATATCTTTCTGCTCCTGCTCCTTTGTACTATTGGGATGATAGGGCATATCATCTGGTGGCACCTCTTTAATACCTGCGGTCATATTAAGCAGATTTCTAAGAGTAATTGTTGCGCCGTATTGATAATCAGGGTAGTATTTGCTCAGTGTGTCGTCGATACTGAGCCTTCCTTCCTCCTGCAAAAGCATAATTACTGCCGCGCAAAAATGTTTGGAATTCGAGCCGATAGGCATCGGTGTATCCATGGTGATGGTTTCTCCGTTTCGCAACGTTCCGTTTGTGTATGTAAAGAACTGCTCTTCGTCCTTTGTCACCGTCACAATACCGCTGAAATTTGCGTCGTCGAGAATTCCTTTCAGCTTGTCCTGCGCTGTCAATTCTTTCGTTTCCTCTTGTTTGGACGCCGTGGAGACCGTATCGGAATCAGTTGGGTTTTGACCTCCGCTTTGAGAACAAGCGGAAAAACAGCAGAGCATTAGGGCGGATAGCAGTACGATTATTTTCTTCATATCAATAACCTCCGTTAATTTCTGCCATTATTATATCGGACGATACGGAAAAATACAATCGACGGAGTTTTCAGAAAAATCAACCGCTGTTTGGAAAGTCAAACAGCGATTGATGATTATGTTATAAAAGCGGTTTGGTTCGGTCAAAGGCGACCATAAAATCGCAGAAATCTTTCTTGGCAATTTCATCGGCATAGCATAGCAGCGGAATGACAGAGCTTTCCTGCCTGAAAACATAGGAGTTAATCTCACCGTCGAGCGTGGCGATTACATTGCGCGTGGCAAGGTTGTTTTGACACAGAATCTCCATACAGCGTTCAACCTCGTCTTCGTCGATCCCCGTGTGGTGGCTGATAACTGACGCCGCAACCGGAGTGTTCAAACGTGAATACAGATAAAATATAATTGTCAGCAGTTTATCATCCGCAAATACAGCAAATACCCTGCGGAGGGTTTCTATGCTGCTCAGTTGACTTTTGATGCCGCCGTCCGGCTCCACCATAAGAAAGAAGTGGCGGAAATCAGGAGAAATGCGGGCGGTAGAAATGCCGCCGTCTCTGAGAAGCTTTGAGAAATACTCGGTATTCTCCTTTTTGGAAGGATTGTTGACAATTTGCAAATCAATGAAGTCCTCAATCACCGAGCTGTCCCTGCGTAAGCCAACCTCTAACGCCCAGCAAATGCCAAAAGCATAGCGGTACGCTTCCTTATCTGACATACGGCTCAGCTTTTGCGCAAGCTTCAGCGTTTCGCTGCGGTCATCGTTTCCGAACAGCGCGTCTATACTGACGCCTAACGCTTGTGACAGAGCAGGCAGAAGTTCAATGTCCGGTGCGCCGCCGCGCTCCCATTTGGAGACCGCCTGTGTTGATACGCCCACAAGCTCACCGATCTGTTCTTGCGTAATGCTTTTTTCGGTTCTGAATTTTTTAATCTGCTCGCCAATACTCATTTCCGCACCCCTGTATATATGTATTATTGCGTTAATTATATCATGTAGAAATACCGGATTCAAGTGAGCGTTGACAAAATCATTATAAACGGTTATTTATCAGAGGATAAAAATTTTTTATCCTGCACCCAAAAGCGGTTTAAAACTGTTATAATTAACAGAAGCGCTTCAAAAGCAAAGCAAAGGGGATGAATTTCGTGCGGGACAGGCTTGTGGAAAAGCTGAAAAAACACGATGAAAAGGCGTTGTCGAAATTCATAGGGCAGCAGTCAGGATTTGTCGCTTCCGTCATTTACAACACATCTAAAGGAAGCCTTACAAAAGAGGACATCGAAGAAGTAATTGCCGACGTATTTGTAACTCTGTGGAACAACGCGGAAAAGGTGCAGGAGGGCAAGCTGAAAGGTTATCTTTGCAGCATTGCCAAAACACGCGCATTAAATAAGATAAAGAGCTTAAAAAATAAAGCCGTACTCAATATTGACGATTACAATCCCGAGGATGATTTTTCGATTGCGGACGAAACAGAGAAAAAGGATATTCACAGAGAATTACGTGAGATTATCACGGAGATAACGCTGCCTGACCGAGAAATACTGATACGGTATTATTACTACAATCAGACCGTTTCTCAAATTGCCGAGGAAATGAACATCAACCTCGAAACGGTGAAATCCAAGCTCAGACGCACGCGCGAAAAAATCAAAACAAAACTGATTGAAAGGAGTTACGCGATATGAAAACAACATTCAAGACAGTTTTCACCGAGTTAGATGACGAATTGATGGCGCTTGATATGCAGGAAAACACGCCTGTAGATATCGACGTCGACAAGATAAAAAGTGAGGTATTTATGCGTATTAACGGCGAAGATAAACCTAAAAAGAAATTCAGCAAAAAATTTATTGTCATTCTCGCAGCGGCGGTTATTCTCGTGGGCGGCACGGTTGGAGCATTCGCGACAGGCAGCGTACAATCCATTTTCAAAGGATATTTTAAGGGTGACAAGGTAAATGATTTAGGGCTGTACGACGGCGGCGACGTGCAGGTTCAGTCTGATGACTTTGACGTCAAGCTGCTCGGCGTTATGAGCGACGGAGAGATTGCGTATTCCGCAATTGAAGTCACCAAAAAGGACGGCGGAGATATTATTGAGGACGGTTATATTCCGACCGGCAAGCTGCCGTCATTTGCAGGTGTAAACAGAACTGACGGGGAATCTAACACCTACGAAATCTTTTATAACAACGGCGAAAAGTCCGATTCCAAGGGAGCGCTGGTGCGCAGCCGCTGTAAGCTTTCCGAAGACCGCAAAACCTTAAGCATTTATTCCGATTATACAAGAGCCGCCCGTAGCGAGCGCGACCTGACTGATTTCAGAATCACCTACAACAATAATTCTATTGAGGTATATAAGCTCGACAAGGTGCTCTACACCGAAGATCTTCCCGAAGTGCAGTCGTATGACAAAATGACCGAGGAACAGATAGCTATAGAAAACAATCAGCAAGAGCTGACGGTCAACAGGCTGCTTAAAGAAAACAACTTGACTGAGGACGAGTGCATATGGGTCACTCACAATGGCAAAAGTGTGTTTGCGAAGGGAGAACGCAAATCTGCCGGGCTGAAATTCTCAATCAGCTTTAATTTCGACCACAGTATCAACAACCGGATTGAACGCAATATCAGCAGCAAAAACGCCCCTAATGTAGTTAAAGATTACACAAGTAACGCCAAAATCACAGTTTCTCCGCTGGGCATTTCACTCTCGGGCGAATGTGGTCGGGAAGAGGACAGATGCTTCATCTATGCTAACACAGACGGCAAATCAAAGGTTATTATGGACGACGGCACTGTTTATTATGTTCTGGTAAACGAGGGCGGCGGACGAAGAACCGATGATAACGGCGTTTTCTACGAAACAACTTATCTCCAATACTCCGCCACAGAAGAACCGGCGATTGACCTCGCAAGCAACCGGATTATTATTGACCTTGATAAAATACAGAGCGTCATTATCAACGGCGACACAATTTATCAAAAGTAACGCATATTCAATTAATAATCTTTAACTGATAATTGCCCGGCAGCGTATTGCTCGCTGCCGGGCAGTTTTATTGCTGATACGAGAGGTCAAAATCTTCGCCGTATGAAATAAAGAAGCCTCGTATCGGGTTTATCCCGAAAATAGAGGCGCTTGGAATCAGGGTTAAGAAGTAGAAAAGAACGGAAGTACAAAGACACAGGTACGCGGCACTAAACAATACCTCTCAAAACTTGCGCTGCATTAAACGAAAATGTCGTTTTTACAGTGCTGAAAACGCTGACAGTAGATTTGGAAAACTTAACAGAGAAAAACGAAAATGCTGCGCCCGATGGTTTTGCCGGGTGCAGCATTTACAGCTTTTTATAATATTTACGATAAATAACTATTGCCGCACGGTTGAGTTGATGTTCTAAATCAAAATAAAACAGTATTAAGGTAAGTATGAAGTTTTTTTTGAAATAGTAAAACAGCTCAACCGGCTGTAGTTATGCAGATTATATAAAATATTGTCAAAAAACTTGTGCAACAATTTATGTGAAAAACTGTTTTATCATTCGTTTGATTGATGTAAAATAAAAATATGTTCTATGATGTTTTTTCGGCGAGGCTGTAAGAAGGTGCCTATATGTTTAAGAAAGAGAAAATTTATTCATTTGAGCTCATTTCACTCTCGTTAAGCGGAATGAGAATCATGGAAGAATATGAAATAATCCGCTGCGGCAACAAGGCGCAGCTGAGCCGCTATACTGTTATGTATTCGGGCGGCGAAGACCGCCGCAGGCTCGAGCAGAGAGCCGAAACGGATTGTGATGAGATTATAGCGTTACTCAACGACTGCGCGGTTTTGAAATGGGACGGCTTTTATGGCAAGAACCCTCCCGGCGTTCTTGACGGAACAATGTTTTCGTTTAGGGCAGAAATTAATGACGGCAGAAAAATACGCGCAAGCGGGTCAAACAACTTTCCTAAGCATTACAGAGATTTCACAAACGCGCTGTATGATATTCTGCGGCGCAATGAGGAAAAATAGGGATTATGAAAATAAAATGAGGTCAACATAATGGCAAACACAGATTTCAACAGTGAAGAAATGCAGCGCTATATTGAGGCGCAAAAGAAAAAGCTCGAAGAAGCGCTGGCGCGTATGACGCCCGAGGAACGCGCCGTCGATGGGCATATCTCCGGAACTCATTTTGATGACCTTTTTACAGGTGTTTTTCATTGTCAGAACACTTGACAGCACCTTTGCCGCATCGGGAATCGGATTAGAACCGTCGTGCACGGGATTGATTTCGATTTTGCCTGTGCCTTCCTCTTCTTTAATAACGCTCGGCTGGATAATCGTGCGGTCATTCGCTGATGAAGGTGCTGAATCAGCTTTGCACATGGGGAACTGAAAACCGACCGGTAAAGTAACACCTACAGTCTGACAAAAATCAGGCTGTAGGTGTTTTGTTTAGAGGATTTATAGGCAATCCTCACCGGTGTGTATGGCTTTACCGCCGTTTTTGTGCTATATAAGAATTCAGCCAATACCTTTATTAGATAATATGAAGTGACCCCTGACTTGCAAAACGTGGATTTATCTGTCA